>CABXPS010000017.1 GCA_902514095.1 uncultured marine group I thaumarchaeote
TTTCTAGTTCTTCGAGCTACTAACAATCTAGGATACTTTTCATCAGATAATCGTAAATAGGTATAGCGTTGTTGATCCTTTAATTCAATATTAAATCTAGGCCTATATTTTTTAATCATATTAGATTCTAAAAGAAAAGCTTCACTTTCATTATCAGTTAAAACAAATTCAATATCAAAAATATTTTCAACTAATTTTTGAGTTTTATAATTTTGATTTTTATTAAAATAAGAACGAACACGGTTTTTCAAATTTTTTGCTTTCCCAATATAGATAATTTTTCCATCAAAATCTTTCATTAAATAGATACCAGGATTTGTAGGAATAATGATTTTAGAAATATCAAACGTCATTTTTCAATAATTTTTTTAAATATTTTCCAGTATAGCTGCCAGGAGATTTTGAAACATCAGAAGGAGTACCAACAGTTACAATACGACCACCTTCATCACCACCTTCAGGTCCTAAATCTATCAACCAATCTGAATTTTTAATAATATCCATATTATGTTCTATCACAACCACAGTATTACCAAGATTTACTAATCGATTTAATACATCCAATAATTTTTGAACATCTGCAAAATGTAGGCCAGTTGTAGGCTCATCAAGAATATACAGAGTTTTTCCAGTACCACGTTTAGACAATTCTGAAGCAAGTTTTACACGTTGAGCTTCACCACCAGATAATGTAGTAGAGGATTGGCCAAGTTTGATGTAACCTAAACCAACATCATTAACAGTTTGTAATTTTCTTTGGATCGAAGGAACATTTTCAAAGAAATTTAGTGCTTCATAAACAGTCATTTGTAAAACATCAGAAATATTTTTCCCTTTGTACAGTACAGATAATGTTTCAGAATTGTATCTTTTTCCTTTACATTCATCACACTTAACATAGACATCAGACAAAAACTGCATTTCGATTTGTTTAACACCATCACCTTCACATGCAAAACATCTTCCATCAGCAACATTAAATGAAAATTGTCCTGGTGCATATCCACGTTCTTTTGATAATGCAGTATTAGAATATAATTCTCTAATAGGAGTAAATGCACCAATATAGGTAGCAGGATTTGAACGAGGAGTTCTACCAATAGGAGATTGGTCAATAGCAATTACTTTATCTATGTTATCTAAACCAGAAATTTCTTTATGGTTACCAGATCTAATATGAGTTTTAGAAAAATGGTTCTCTAAACTTTTAAGTAAAACATCATTGATTAAAGTAGATTTTCCAGAACCTGATACCCCAGTTATAGATACAAAAAGTCCTAAAGGAATTTCGACATCAATATTTTTTAAATTATTTTCAGATGCATCTTTAATAATTAATGATCCTTCAGGTTTACGAATTTTATTTTTTAAAATAATTAAAGAATTATCTTTAAGATAAGTTCCAGTTACAGATTTAGTTGCCTGTAAAATTTTTTTAATTGTTCCTTCAAAAACTATATTTCCACCATGTATCCCAGCCCCAGGACCTAAATCAATTATCCAATCTGAATTTCGTATTAATTCCTCGTCATGCTCCACAACAATGACAGTATTACCAAGATTTCGTAGCTTATTTAGCGTTTTAATTAGTCGTGCATTATCACGTTGATGTAATCCAATTGTAGGTTCATCAAGCACATACAAAACACCAGTAAGATTAGAACCAATTTGAGTAGCCAAACGAATTCTTTGAGATTCACCACCAGATAATGTTGAACTAAGACGATTTAATGTAAGATAATTTAGTCCAACATTGATTAAAAATTCTAAACGTTCCTTAATTTCTTTAAGAATATCTCTTGCAATATGTTGTTCAGTTTCAGTTAATTTTAGATTAGAAAAGAAATCAAAACAATTAGTTATAGATAAATTACATACATCCATTATTCCTAAATCATTAATTGTAACTGCAAGAGATTCAGGTTTGAGTTTTTTGCCATCACAAGTATTACAATGAGTATCACGCATAAACTGTTTAAGCCATTCACGTTTTGATTCAGAATCAGTTTCTAGAAAAACACGTTGAAGATTTACAAGTACACCTTCAAATGCATTAGTGTATTTCCATGAAGAATCTCCAGATTTAGATCTGTATTGAAAATCAATTAAATCAGATGTTCCATGTAAAATAATTTCAAGATGTTTTGGTTTTATTTTTTCAATCGGAGTCATTAAATCAAATCCAAATTTTTCACCAACAGTTCTCAATGCTTGTCTTCTAAATGCAGAAAATCGTCCACTCCAAGGAACAATGGCACCATCCAAAATAGACTTGGATTTATCAGGAATGACTAAAGCAGAATCAAATTCCATTTTAACTCCCAATCCATTGCATGTTTTACATAATCCAAAAGGAGAATTAAATGAAAAATTTCGAGGTTCCAATTCACCAATTGTTAATCCACAATGAGGACATGCATTATTTTGAGAAAAGATTTTTTCAGATTTATCTGATGAAATCATTACATCACCTTTTGATGCTTTGATTGCAGTTTGAATAGCCTCAAAAATTCTAGATCTCTCGGATTTACTAGTAGAGATTCTATCCACAACAATTTCAATATTATGCCATTTTTGTCGATCTAATGGAGGAATACCATCATCTATGCTCAAAATTTCACCATTTAGTCGTATTCTAGAATATCCATCTTTTTTGATTTGTTCAAAGAGTTTCTCATAAGTGCCCTTTTTTCTTTGAATAAGTGGAGATAAAATCAATATTTTTTGTCCCAAAAAATCTTTGAGTACAGAATCACAAATTCTTTCAACAGATTGTGTAGATATTTTTCTTTTACAATTTGTACAATGAGGAATTCCAATTCGAGCGTAAAGTAAACGCATGTAATCATAAATTTCAGTAGTAGTACCAACAGTAGAGCGGGGATTTTTACTAGTAGTTTTTTGTTGAATTGCAATTGCAGGAGATAGTCCTTCAATAGAATCAACATCAGGTTTATCCATCATCTCCAAAAATTGACGAGCATATGAAGAAAGAGATTCAACATATCTTCGTTGCCCTTCAGCATAAATGGTATCAAATGCTAAAGTAGATTTACCAGAACCTGATAAACCACTAATTACAACTAATTTATTTTTTGGAATATCAACATCAATATTTTTCAAATTATGATGACGAGCTCCTCGAATTTTTAATTTGTTATCTATCATTTCTATATTCAATTTCCTTTTCTAATCTTTTTATTCTATCCCTACAAGCAATTGCTTGCTCAAAATCTAATTCTTCAGAATATTTTTTCATTTGAGCATCTAAATCAATTACATCATTTCTAAGATCATGTATTGATTTTAATTTTGATTCATCCAATATGATTTCTTGGTCTGGGACAGATTTCATAATTGTTTTAGGAGTTATTCCATGTTGTTCATTGTATAAAATTTGTTTTTTTCTACGACGGTCAGTTTCATCTATAGTATTTTTTATAGATTTTGTATTGGTATCAGCATACATTATTACAGTACCAGTTACATTTCTTGCAGCTCTACCACAAGTTTGAATTAAACTAGTAAAATTTCTCAAAAAACCCTCTTTATCAGCATCTAAAATCGCCACCAAAGAAACCTCAGGTATATCCAAACCTTCTCGTAAAAGATTGATTCCAACTAAAACATCAAATTCTCCTAGTCGCAATTGACGAATAATTTCAGTTCGTTGTAATCCATCAATTTCAGAATGCATGTATCTAACTTTAACATCCTTTTTTGAGAGATACTCAGCTAAATCCTCAGCCATCCTTTTAGTCAGAGTAGTTACCAAAACACGCTCAGAAGTCTTAGATCTTTTGTTAATTTCAGAAATTAAATTATCCATTTGGTCTTTTGTAGGCCTAATTTCAATTTGAGGATCAAGTAATCCAGTGGGCCTTACTAATTGTTCAACAATTTTTGTAGATATCTTTTTTTCATAATCAGAAGGAGTGGCAGAAACAAAAATAGTATTTTGGATATATTCTTCAAATTCTTCAAATTTTAAAGGTCTATTGTCATATGCGCTAGGCAATCTAAATCCATATGTTACAAGTTTATCTTTTCGAGAATAATCACCTTTGTACATACCATGTAATTGGGGTAACGTGACATGGGATTCATCAATTACTAAAAGATAATCATCTCCAAAAAAATCCATTAAACAAAATGCCTTGTCACCTTTATTACGTCCATCAAAATGTCTTGAATAATTTTCAATTCCAGAACAATAACCTAATTCTTCTATCATTTCTAAATCATAATTTGTTCTCATTTCAAGACGCTGTTTTTCAAGTTCATTTAATTTTGGCAAATGATATTTTAATTCATCTCGAATAGATTTAACAGCTTTTTTAGTAACATCCTTAGCAATAAGATAATGTTTTGCAGGAAAAATTATCATATCAGTAATTTTCTTTTTTTCTTTTAATGAAACATGATCAAGTAAAGTAATTTTTTCAATCTCATCACCAAACATAGAAATTCTAATAATATCTTCAGAATAAGCTGGAGTAATATCGATTGTATCACCCTTTACTCTGAAATTACCAGGAGCAACCTCAAGATCATTTCTTTCATATCTGGCATCAACTAATTTTCGAATCAAATCAGTTCTTTTGATTTCATCGCCAGTACTAACTGAAATTGAAGAGTCCTTCCATTCTTGAGGATTCCCAAGAGAATAGATGCAAGAAACAGTAGAAACAATGATGGTAGGCTCACCAGATAACAACATTGCAGTTGCTTCTAATCTTAATTTCTCAATTTTTTCATTAATCTGAGTATCTTTTTCAATGTAAGTGTCAGTTTGTGGAAGATAACTTTCAGGTTGATAATAATCATAATATGAAACAAAATAACCAACATTATTGTTAGGGAAAAATTGTTTTAATTCAGCATACAGTTGTGCAGCAAGAGTTTTGTTATGAGAAATTACAAGTGTGTTTTTACCAGTTCTAGCAATCACATTAGCAACTGAAAAAGTCTTTCCACTTCCTGTAACACCAAGTAAAGTTTGAACAGACTTTTTTTCGACACCTTCAACTAGCGCATCAATAGCTTGAGGTTGATCACCGGTAGGAACATAGTCAGATACCAAGTTAAATTTAGAAAGTTGTTTCAACAGTTACAATCACCAAAAACTGAATTTAAAGCAATGGTGATATCAAGATAAATTACCACTTAGGTTCATCAATCATTCGTAATCCACCATCAATTTCTTCAAAACCCATAATCTTGAGAGTGGTTTTGGCAGTAGATGAATTCTTTTCAAGAATCTTTTTAGCTAAATCCATTCGATCATTTGAATTCATGTGTTGACCAATCTTATATTTTCCATGAAGTGTTTGAGGAGTAATTTTAATGACACTAACTGCATCCAAAACACGCATATCAGATTTTAGTGGATCATAATATCCTTCAGGCTGATATTTCTCCATCAACCCATTTAGAGCTAAAGTTTTTTCTTCTCTATCAGAAACAAAAGAAGCAATTCCCTTGATCACGACACTAATGTACAAAGTATCAGCCAAAGAGGCATTATGAGGATCCTCAAAATAAGAAGGTAAAAATTCCAATTCCCTATCAGACTCAAAACCAACTTTATTATTTTTATAGATATTATCTAATTTTTCACCTTTCACATGTGAATGCATGTAAACAGCGTCACTTTGAAAAACAAAATTCATTGGGATAATTTGAGGAAAACCATTCACATCAATACTAGACATTCTTCCAACATGTTCATCATTAAGAAATTCTTTAATTTTTTCATAGGATTTAATTTCAAGAATACCAACAAGTTGCATAAATTAGATTTTAGAAATAATATTATAAATTAAGATCAAAATATCAAGAAAAAAATACCTAAAATATAAGAAGATTTCAAAATTATTATGGATGATCCATATCTAAATGATTTAAGAGGGGAATTCAATAGTTACTCAAATCAATTAAAAAAATTAAAAAAGAAACTTCTAAAAGTAGACGTAATAGAAGAACAGACAAAAATTATCAACCAAATTGATTCAATAGCTAAAAAAATGGAAAACAATCAAAAACAGTCTGTAAAAGTAACTAAATCTAGGCTAAAAGAAAGAAAGAGAAAATCAAAAAGATGAAATTATTCAGCATCCAATTCTTTTGCTAATTCTTTAATTTGGAGTATTTTACATCCCAATTCAGTGCATTCGTCTTTTAAGTGATTATTCATAATGAATAATTACAAAAATTATCAAAAAGATAGAACATTCTAAAAATTGACTTTATTGATTCAAACTTTTCATTAATGTAAATTGCTAAATTTAGGAGTAATTTAATAAAAAAAATGACTCCAAATGAAGAGACAGAAGAAGCCACAAATGAAGTTATAAAAATATTAGAAGAATGGGGAACAGAATCAAAATTTATCTGGTTTAGAGAATTACACAGAATAACAGATATCGACAAAGGTTTACTTCGAAATATTCTCAATGAATTAAAAAAAACAAAAGAAGTCAAAGAAATGCACGGAACTAACAACAGAATATTTTTCAGCCTTAGGAGATACTATATCAAATGTAGAGACGTAGAATTTAGATTCAAAGGAAAAGAAATTATGTTAAAAGATGGAAGTAAAACAAAAATTATTCAAGGTTCTACAAATTCTACAGAACGAACAAGAAAGAGATTACTCAAACAACAAACTAAAAGAAAATTAAGACAATCTTCAAAAAAGAAACATCAGCATAATTCACAAAATCATTAAAAATCTTTAGAGTAACTCTAAAAAATTACAGCGAATCAAGATACAAATTAAGTTTTAACGTCTAATTTTTTGACATTAATGCAGTTTGCTTTTTCATTTCAGAAAGCATCAAAACCAATATTTCTTTTTCACTTAGACTCAAAAGTTCTTTTGCTTCTTCCTCAGTAAATTGAATATCTTCATTCAAGTTATCGTATGTAGTTAATGGTTCTCCCATAACCCATTATGATAATATAGAGTTATAAAAAATATTGGCTCAAACTGATATTCTAAGTATTAATTTCACTCTTAATTCTACTAGGGCTTATTTCTCTTAAAGTAAAATATTATTAATAATTAAAAAACATTAAGAAAATTTAAAAAAAATCAACATATGTAAATAATTAGAAAAATTCGTTAAAATAAAACAATGAACTTTTCAAAATATGGATTATTGTATACATGATAATAATACTAAAACCTGCTTTTATTGTAAAATGAATCAAAGAAAGGAGGAAAAAGAAAAATTTAGAGAAAAAAATGAGAATAATGAAATTTTAGCTTTCACGTAGTAGTGTTATGTAAGCCTATGATACCAATTACAAATTCAATGCAAATTCTTCAACAAGAAAGTACTTGTTGAAAAATAAAAATACAAACAAAAGAACGATTGATAAATTCTACGTGCGCCTTATATTCAAAATTAGACAATATAATTACATGCAAATAGATATTCCATTATCATGTCCATCGTGTGGTGGAAAAATGTATTCGGTAAGTTATGAATCAGCATTACCAGCTCTAAAGAAAAGAAGTTGGCAAGTATGTAAAGAATGCAATTTTGAAAGAAGTTCTGAAGATTTCAAAAAATCCATCTGTTGTGTATAACAGATGTGGGATTATTAGCGAGATAATGAATTTAATCTTCAGATTGTCTTCGAATTAATTTAAATTCAGCATGTTTAATTTTCTCAGATTCTGCAACATCCTCAGTCATATCATATAGATGATGAAGTTTCATGTCTGGAATTAATTCATCATTTTTTTCATCATTTAAATCAAATTCAATGTTAGATAAAATTTCCAGATTCTCATCTAAAATATCAAGACATTTTTTTACAGTGTCGGGCAGATCATCCATAATAATATGTAAAATATTAACACAGTAAATAATGTTCTATTAATTTGAATTAACCTTGTTTTTGTTTATGTTTTTCACGCAATACAGGCATGACATGACTAGCAAACTTGTCAATAGAACCAAAGTAATTCTTACCCCAGAATCTAATAACAAAGTGATTTACACCAGCATCCATAAATCTTTCAAACACAGGAATGATATCTTCAGGAGTACCAACTGCAGTAGAGGATCTTGCAATTGCATCTGGAATTTTAGTTGCAGCCTCTCGCATTTTAACAATCCAACTTTGATCAGACATGGAATATTCTGTAAAGTATTTTACGAAATCAAATCCCTCAATTTCTTTTAATCCATGTACTCTCAAAATTTCAGGTTTAAACAAACTAACTTTAACAGCTTCTTTCATTTTTGCCCATGAAGCTTCTGCATCTTCAGAAAAGTATACATCAATATCCAATGCCATTTCAAAATTATCCTTGTCTTCTTGACTTCGTCCATATTTATCCATAGCAACTTCAATTTGTTTACGATGATCTTCAAATAATTCAGGAGTATAACCGATTGGTAACCAACCATCACCAAGTTTTCCTGTTAAATCCAAAGTACGTTTACCACCAGATGCCATGTAAGTTGGTGGATGTGGTTTTCTAATTGGAGCAGCCTGTAAACATGCTTGTTCTAATTTGTAATATTTGCCTTCATAATTTACAGTATTATCAGGATCTGAATGATACAGTGTTTTAATAACTTCGATTTGTTCGGCCCATTTTGAAACTGGTTTTTCAAATGGAATGCAAAATTCTTTAAGATTTTGTGCTTCACCAGCACCAATACCAAGAATTGCTCTACCCTTAGAAACTCTATCAAGAGTAATGGCAGCTAATGCAATATTTGATGGGTGTCTTCTAATGGCATCAGTAACACAAGTTCCTAATTCAACATTATTTGTAACTGAAGCAATTGCAGATAACATAACCCATGGGTCTAAAACGGTTGCATTTTTCCATTGTGGAACATTTGTGTGGTCCATATAGAAAATAGAATCATATCCAGTTCTATCAGCAAGCTGACAAGCAGTAAGAATCTGATCTTCAGTATATCCTGCTCTAGCAACATTTAGTCCGTTTTGAATACCAAACTTTAGTTTTTTACTTGCCAATAAAGATAATTCCGAATCATTACAATAAAAAGTTTGAGTAAGTTGCCAATTTCGCAGTTCTTAAATAAAAGAAAAAGAGGTAAAAAAAATAAATTTTTACAGATTACCTGCTTTGATATCTTCAAGACATTTTACGACATCATCCTTAGATATTGGAATTGGATTTGGATCCAAATGACCTCTATCTGTCATGACAGTATCAGCAGCTTCTGAAACATCAGCTTTGAGTTCTAATTTATCAAAGCCAAGTTTATCCATTGCTTCTTTGAATCTATCATAGAAGATTGATTTGTTATGCTTGTGTGCAACTGTAGTACAAGAAGACAAGGAATAACCATGAGGTATTCCTTCATTTGAGAATACATAAGACAATGCATGTCCTAATGTTGTAGAGCAATTTCCAAATCCCATTCCAGATAACATTGAACCATATGGATAGTTTTCTGGTTTGTCATTCATAATTGCATCATAGAGAATCTCAAATGCTTGTTTACATAGAGTTCTAGTCAAGTCATTACCGAGTTTGCTATCATAGCCTTCAGTAGCTTGAGCACATGCATCACAGACAGAACTTTTGATAACTTGTTCTGGAGTTCCATCCATAAAATATGAATCAACTACAGCCATGTCAGCTAAGAATCTATCTTCACGTAACAACTTCTTTTTTCCATCAAATTTTAGAACACAATAAGTTGTCATTTCAGCTCCAGTTCCAAATGTAGTTGGAATTAGAATTTTTTCTTTTTTCAATTCAGGTGCAGCATATTTTACCACATCCATTGAACTTCCACCACCCAATCCGATTAGAACTGAAGGGTTTTTGTCTTTGAATTGAGAAATGACCTTATTGACATCATCAATTGATGGTTCAGGTTTTACTTGGTCATACAACATATAATCCTGAATTCCCATTTTTGCTAACCATTTGTCAGACAATGCTGGCGGAACGGTTGTAACAACTAGGGCATTTTTTGGATATTCTGTTTCACCAAGTGCGTTTTCTCCAAAATTAATAACTTTTGGAATGCGTACTGTGTGCATAAAACAAACATCATTGGTTTGTTTATTATATCTTACAGTGGTGTAAATCGTATGATTATTCAAAATTTTGAAGAATTAGCAATTACAGAAAAGAAAAAAGATTGTTTAGAAATTTTAGAATCAGGCCTTCAAGCAGCAAATCCAGCAAATATCATATCAAATTATGTCACACCAAATGAAATTAAAATAGATGGGAAAATATTCAATATTAAAAAATATTCGAACATCCATACAATCGCATTTGGAAAAGCTGGAGATTCCATGACTAGGGCAATAAATTCAATTATTTCAATAAAAAGTGGCATAATTGTTATTCCAAAAGGCGCAAAGGCAAAAATTAAGAGTAAAAAATTTCAAATTTTTAATTCAAGTCATCCAAAACCTGACAAAACTAGTGTAAAAGCAGCAAAAGAAGTAATGAAATTTGTTAACAATAAGAAAAGTAACGAGTTAATTATTTTTCTTGTTTCAGGCGGAGGTTCATCATTACTTGCAATGCCAGATGAAATCACACTTAGTGATAAAGTTCATGTCACAGATTTACTACTAAAATCAGGAGCAACAATTCAAGAATTCAACTGTATTAGAAAACATCTATCAAAAATCAAAGGAGGTAAACTAGTAGAAAATATGAAATGCCATGGAATTGGTTTGATAATGTCAGATGTTGAAAACGATGATCTATCATCAATTGCATCAGGTACAACATACATGGACAATACAACATATCAAGATGCAATAGACATTATAGAAAAGTACAGATTAAAAAGAAGAATTCCAATTGAAGTGTTACAAATTTTAGGTAATGGGGCACATAATCAAAAATCTGAAACTCCAAAACATGCCAAGATAGAAAATTACATTGTAGCAAGTAACAATAATTGTTTAGAATCAATGGAAAAAGAAGCAAAAATAAAAGGATACAAAGTTATCAAAATACAAATTTTTGGAGACATTAAGGACGTAGTTAAAAAAATTCTGGAAAAAATCCCAGAACAACAAAAAACATGTTTAATTTTTGGAGGAGAACCAACAGTCAAAGTTTTAGGAAAAGGTCAAGGAGGAAGAAATCAAGAATTAGTTTTGAGAATTTTAAAAAATACTCAGAAATTAAAAAAGATAACAATTGCATCTATGGGAACTGATGGAATAGACGGAAATTCTAATTTTGCAGGTGCAATTGTAGAAAATATCAAAGTGGATCTAAACATCATGAAAGAATTTTTGAAAAATAGTGATTCCTCAAGATTCTTCCAAAAACAAAAGGGAAATATCAAAACAGATTTCACCCACACGAATTTAATGGACATAGGAATAATTTTAAAATAAAATTATTAACAATGACAATCGCAATTACAGCTGCTAGGAATGCATCTATGAATAATACAATCTTTGCAACCTTTACTTCGACCACTTTTTACTCGTAATCGTTCTCTATCCAATTAAATCAATTCCAAAATTAAAATCATCTTTCTCGTTCATAATATTCTACAGAATGAGTAAATTGTCTATTATAATCAACTTCCATCCAAAATTTTTCTTCATCAATTTCCTTACCTTCTGCAATCCAGACATTTAGAATTTTTTGCATAAACATTTGAGTGGTATGATCTATTTGAGGCCTAGTCCCAGTTTCTCTCTCAATCTTATCTCGTTCTTCTTTGAATTTTGTGAGTAAACCCTTAAGGTTTTTCCCATTGATATTTGCAGCCTTGTTTCTTTTTGCATTTTCTAAATCTTTTCTAAAATTTGATAAAAACCCCATACGTTATCTTGTATTCAGTATCTAATAATTTTTTAAAATATCATAAAAAAACAAACATTTGACAAGTAAAAGTATCGAGAATTTGAAATATTATAATCACATATAGAATGCATGTGGAAAGTAGAACAAAAATTATGTGAAGAAGAAAAATGTGATTGTAAAGATCATGAAATAAAGAATTTGAGACGGGGAAATAGGAGAAAATAATGCTTGAAAAACAATTTAATCCAAATTTTCTATATAACGGAATAGTTCACTTCTATATCGATAAAAAAGGATATTCAAAAGAAAAAGCAAATTCGATTGCCCAAATAATAGTAAAAAGAGAAACACAAAGAAGAATTTGTAAAAATGAATTATGCAAACATTTTTCTCATAATCACATTAGAAATGGGGAAACATGCTTAGTAGCAGATTGTAAATGTATAGAATTTACTAAGTAAAATCATCTAAAGAGTTTTTCAATAATGGTTGAGCACTAATTCCCATTTTATTCAAATGTGCTGCAAATTCATCAACAAAACCATGTATAGTGTAAACTTGTTCGGCACCAGATTGTACCACCATATTCACAAGTTCATTAAAATCACAATGATCACTCATGGTTACAGAATAATCAGCACGACGTCCAAAAGAAAATTTCTTAGATTGAGCCCATCCACTAAAACCAATTGTTATTGCACCGTATTTTGATTTCATTTCTTGAAGAAACTTATTTTTTGCAGATAATACAGGAGTGATCATAACCCACGGTTTTTTATCTAACAAACCATTTTTTTGAGCTTCAGAATGACCAATGCAATTCTTTAGAGATATACCAAATTTTTGATGAAGAGTGTTCATTTCTTTTATTGAATCATGAAGATATAGAGGATCCCAATGGCCAAACATTTGTGTCAAGGTTTGTGCCTTTCCAAGCTGATAACCCATTAAAATTACAGGAATTCCTTTTGAATAAAGATCAGCAATTAATTGATTAACCTGATTTTGAATTTCATCCATCTTAGGAAATATGAATTCAGGTAAACCAAAAGTACATTCAGTGATTAGTGTTTTGCACGAAGGAATTTTTGCAGCTTTTAAAAATCCTCTATCACGTGTGCAAATATCTCCAGTATAGAAAATATCATTAAACAATAATCCTCTAGAACCTAGTACATGACCACTATCAATTAATGAAAAACCATCAAGGGATTCAACATGATTTTTCATTTTAAACCCACGAATTCCAGAAATTTCATTTGTTTCAATAGAAGATAAAATGGAACCACCATTTTTTGAGGGTAAATGATCAGAATGAGCATGAGAAACAAAATTAATTCCATCTAAATCAGTTTTTTTAGGATCCAAGTAAACACGTTTTTCATCAACTTCACACAGGATTCCATTTTTTGTCATCCTGACTTTACTAGGCAATAAAAATAAAAAATAATGGATTTGATATAAATGGCAGGTTTGATTTAATGTTAACTAGTTGCTAAATCTCGGAATTCTAATATCAGGACGTGGAAGCAATATGGAGTCCATTTTAAAATCAATTAAAACAAAAAAAATTCCAATAAATCCAGCTGTGGTTATTTCAAATAATTCAGATGCAAAAGGTTTGAAAATTGCAAAAAAACTAGGAGTAAACATAGAAGTAATTGAGAGTAAAAATTTCAAAGGAAATAGAACAGAATATGATAAAAAAATAATGAATACACTTGCAAATTATGGAGTTACACCAAAAAACGGTCTTGTTTGTCTTGCAGGGTTTATGAAAATAATTAGTCCAGGATTTGTAAAAAAATATAAAAATAGAATAATCAATATTCATCCAGCATTATTACCAGCATTTCCAGGATTGAATTCACAAAAACAAGCATTAGATCATGGTGCAAAATATTCTGGATGTACAGTACATTTTGTAGATTCAGGTATGGACACAGGTCCAATAATAATTCAAGCAGTTGTAGAAATTAAAGAAAAAGATACAGAAAAATTACTTTCTAAAAAAATTTTAAAAGAAGAACACAGAATTTATCCTGAAGCAGTTAGTCTATTTGCTAGAAAAAAAATTAAGGTTTCAGGAAGAAAAACAGTAATTAGTTAATTGTCAGGACCACCAAAAAAATACAATACTTTTAGTTCTTGAGAATTACTATGAAAATAGTGTTCAACATCTTTAGCAACAAAAAATAATTTATCTTGTGAAACAGGATAATCTTTATTTTTAATTCTTAAAAACCCATTACCAGAAATAACATAATAAACCTCATCACTAGTATGAGGGGTTTGAGTATCTTCTTCTCCAGACTGTAAAACTAAAAGGCCCACAGCAAGGCTATCTCGATTAATAAAAGTATGAAAATAGGAACTGCTGTTTTCAATCTTCTTCAAATAAAAAGACAAGTCAAAATCTAGTTTCAATTTTATTCAGCAGCTACAGTGTAGGTTTTTCTTTGAGGAGGTCCACTCATAAAAGCATGTCCAGCAGGATGAACTTTTTCATGTTCAGGACTGTTATGCATTTTAACGAAAGTATCCTTACTTTCATGCTCCACAACAATTCTATAACTTCCATCAGTAGATTTTAGAAATTTTCTAGATACAAATCCAGGGAAACCAGATAAGACCTTATTTGATTCTGAAAACCAACTTTTGAAATCATCTTCTGCACCTTCTTTGAGTTGAACGTCAGCGATCATTACAAACATATCACAATTGGGAAAATAACCATTTAATTTCTTTTCTAAGATTTTCATGGAAAATTCCAAGAATTAAATATCAATAACTCAAAAAAATAGCATGACTGGAATTAAAATTGATGGAAAAATCATTGCTCAAACAGTCAAAGATAGAGTCAAAAAAGCAGCAGATGAGCTAAAAACAGAAGGAATTAACCCATGTTTAGCCACAGTTTTGATTGGGAATAATACAGCTTCTGCAACATATGTAAAAAATAAGCACAAATCATGTGAGGAAGTAGGAATTGCTACTAAAGATCACAAACTAGATGAGAGTATAACTCAACAGGAACTTAACAATATCATAGATGAATTAAATGCGGATGTATCAGTACATGGAATTTTAGTTCAATTACCATTACCAAAACATTTGAATGAATTTGTCACCACATCACGTATTTCACCAATAAAAGATGTTGATGGTCTTACTCCACATAATGCAGGATTATTAGCAATGAAGAAAGCAGCTCTTGTGGCATGTACTCCATCAGGAGTTATGGAAATGTTTGATTATCATAATATTGATCTGGAAGGTAAAAACATAGTACTAATTAACAGAAGTAATCTCGTAGGAAAACCACTTTATCATTTACTGACAGAAAAAAATGCAACTGTAATTACATGTCATTCCAAAACAAAAAATATTGAACAATTTTGTCAATCAGCAGACATAATTATTACAGCAGTAGGAGATAGAACAAAATTTACTCTTACCCCAGAAATGATCAAAAAAGAAGCAATTGTAATTGATGTTGCAATATCAAGATTTAGAGAACATTTGGTAGGAGATTGTGATTATGAAAAAATTATTGAAAAAGCATCGTTTGCCACTCCAGTTCCAGGTGGAGTGGGTCCAATGACAGTTGCAATGTTATTAAAAAATACAATTACTGCGGCATCACTTGGAACTCAAATTGGAAGACAATAAAAAAAAAGCACTAAGAGAACTTCTTCTAGAAAGAAGAGACAACACATCTTTTGATTTATTAAAAATTGCAAGTAAAAAAATACAAAAAAGAATAAACAAAATATATGCATTCAAGGATGCTCAAAAAATAGGACTCTATTATCCAATAGGTAGTGAAATTCTAACTCAAGATATAATTCAAGAATTAATCAGTAAAGGGAAAGAGGTATTTTTACCAAAAGTCATTGGAGAGAATATGGAATTTAGAAAAATTGAAGATTTTGGGAGCCTAGAAATGGGTAATTTTGATATTATGGAGCCTAAAGAAAATTGTAAAGTGGACAATGATTTGGACATAATAGTTGTCCCAACAGTAGGGATATCACCCATAGGAGTTAGATTAGGATATGGTCATGGATTTTATGATAAATTTTTAGCAAAAAAAGACACAATTACAATTTCACCAGTATTAGAAAAACAAATTATTAAAAATATTCCAAAATCAGAACACGACATAAACATAAACTGGATTATAACTGAAGATAGAATGTTTCAAACTCAAAAATAAGACAGACCCTTTTTTCCAATGTCTTTTCTACAATATTTGTTTGACCAAATAATTTTTTCAGTCGCAGAATAAACATTACTAATTGCAGAATCTAATGAATCACCTAGAGAAGTAACTCCTAAAACACGTCCTCCATTAGAAAAAATTTTGCCATCATGTTTTTTAGTTCCAGCATGAAAAACATGAGTATTATTTGAAATAGAATCAAATCCATTAATTTCATCATTTGTTGAATAAGTTCCAGGATATCCATTAGATGCTAAAACAACACATACAGCAAATTGATCTTTCCAAGAAAGAGAAGGCATAGAAGACAACGTACCATCAACACTTGCAACAAAGTAATCATACAAATCAAAATTCATTCGCATCGTTATTGGTTGACATTCAGGATCACCCATACGAACATTATATTCTAAAACATAGGGTTTACCATCTTTAATCATTATTCCAGCATACAAAAATCCCTTAAAGGAAATTCCTTCATTTTTCATTGCATGAATAGTTTTTTCAATAACTTCTTCTTGAATTTTTTTTGCCAAGTCGGTAGTGACAATAGGAGTTGGAGAATAGGCACCCATTCCCCCAGTATTAGGACCTTCATCATCATCAAAAATTCTCTTATGATCTTGACTAGAAGCCATTGGAAGTGCTACATCACCATCAGATAGAGCAATGTATGATGCTTCAATTCCATCGATTCTTTCTTCAATGATAATTTTATTTCCTGCATCGCCAAATGTTTTTTTGACCAAAATGGTGTGTATGGCAGAAATAGCCTCATCATCACTATTACAAACAATTACTCCTTTGCCAGCAGCTAACCCATCAGCTTTTACCACAACATTGTAATCAATTGATTTTACATATTCTTCAGCTTTTTGAGGATCATCAAATATTTCAAATCGAGCAGTTGGAATGTTATTTCTCTTCATAAAATTTTTTGCCCAAATTTTACTAGATTCGAGTTGTGCAGCTGCTTGTGAAGGTCCAAAAACTTTAAGATTTAATTCATTAAATTTATCAACAATTCCAGCAGCTAGAGGATCCTCAGGACCAACTACAGTAAAACAATTATTTTTTTGTGCAAATTCAGATAATCCATCTAAATCAGTAACATCAAGGAGAACATTGTTTTTGGTACCACCATTTCCAGGAGCAGTGTAAACAGTTTCAACTTTACTGCTTTGAGATAATTTCCAAGATAATGCATGCTCTCTTCCACCAGAACCAATTACAAGTACATTTACCAATAAAAAATATTAATCACTCAATTATATAATCCAATTCTCAGAAAATCTGTTTATCTTTATAATGCCACACACATATCAAAATCCAGATGGAATTAAATTCAAAATTTGATGCAAAAGCAATAGAATCTGAAATTAAAGAATACATCAAATCCATAGATATTGAAAAACTAATTTTTGCATCAGACAAGCCTGAAAAAATCAGATTTATTGAAGGACCACCAACAATGAACGGAATTCCACATGCAGGTCATCTCAGAGGAAGAGTAATCAAGGATTTATGGTATAGATTTAACACATTACAAGGTAAAAAAATTGAATTTAATGGAGGATGGGACACTCAAGGACTTCCAGTGGAATTACAAGTTGAAAAAGAATTAGGAGTTTCAGGCGGTAAAACAGAAGCCATTAAAGAATTCGGAGTTGAAAGAATTGTTTCAGAATGCAAAAAAGTGGTAGAGAAATTTAACAAGACATGGGTCGAAGTAGATGACTTACTTGGAATGTCATTTAATCATGAAAAAGCATATTGGACGTTTAAGGATGAATTCATTGAAAGAGAATGGCAAGTTCTCAAAAAAGCATATGAAAATAAAATTTTAGAAGAAGATTTCACAGTAATTGCATATTGTCCTAGTTGCCAAACTTCACTGAGTCATGCAGAAGTTAATCAAGGATATGAAGAAGTAAAAGATCCATCACTATATTATAAAGTAAAACTAGTGAATGAAAATGCATTTTTGATTGTATGGACTACAATGCCATTTACACTTGTTACAGATGCAATGGTGGGATTAAATCCAGATGAAGATTATGTATATGTCAAAGTAGAAAATGAAACATGGGTAGTTGGAAAAACAAGATTAGAAGAATTTATGTTAGAAGTGAAAATTGAAAAATATGAAATTGAAAAAACAATCAAGGGTTCTGAATTTGAAGGAAAAAAATACATTCACCCATTATTAGAATTAATTCCAGAATTAAACGAATGTGCAAAATTAGAAAATTATCATGTTGCTGTATCAGAACCATTTGTTGATGCAAGTACAGGTAGTGGATTAGTACATCTATCACCAGCAAACGGAGAAGAAGACATTAAAATCGCTAATAAAAGAAAGGTGAAAATTTTCAATCCAATTAATGATGAAGTCAAATTCACAAATCAGGCAGGAAAATATGAGGGTATGTTTGTCAGAGATGCAGATAGACCAATTGTAGAAGATCTAAAAGAATGCAATGCACTAGTCAAAATTGGAAAAATAAAACACAAATATCCACTTTGCTGGAGATCACATCATCCAATTGTATGGCTTGCAAGAAGAGGATGGTTTTACAAATTGGATAGATTAGATAATAAAGCAATTGATGCTGCAGAAAGTGTAGAATACTTTTTTGAGCAACCAAAAAATAGATTTTTGGGAATTATTAAAGAAAGACATCCATGGTGCATTTCAAGAGAAAGAATTTGGGGTTGCCCATTACCAGTATGGAACTGTGAAGATTGTGGTGAAAAGAATTGGTTTTTCACAAGAAAAGAAATTGTAGATGCTTCAGATCAATTACCAGACGGACCAGACTTTGAGTTGCACAGACCTTGGATTGATAACATTACAATCAAATGTAAAAAATGTAACAGCGTAAAAACAAAAAGAGAAGAATATGTTCTAGATACATGGCATAACAGTGGCTCTGCACCATTTTCGTCACTAACAAATGAAGAATATGAAAAAGAAATTCCAGCACCATTTTTTACAGAAGGTATTGATCAAACAAGGGGCTGGGCATATACATTACTAATTGAAAATGTAATTCTAAACAATAGTGCAACTCCACCATACAAGTCATTTTTGTTTCAAGGACATGTGCTTGATGAAAAAGGTGGAAAAATGAGTAAAAGCAAAGGAAATGTTTTGGAAGGTGCAGAACTGTTAGAAAAATACCCAGTAGATCTGATACGATTCTATTTCATGTGGAAAGCAAGTCCAATTGAACCACTTAGTTTCAGTACAGATGAGTTAATGTCAAGACCATATCAAGTCATCAATACACTATTCAATCTACACCTGTACTTTCAGCAAAATAGTCAGTATGACAATTTTGATAATACAAATACAATAGAATGGGCCAAAAACAATAACTCTCTAACATCACCAGATATCTGGTTATTATCAAAACTTCAAAAATTAATTCAAAAAATTACAGAAAAAAATCAAACATGTAAATTCCATGAAGGAGCAAAAGCAATAGATGATTTCATAATCAACAATCTTAGCCAAATATACATTCCAATAACTAGAGGGGAATTATGGGATGAATCAGAAGAAAAAAAGAATAGACGTCTTGCAATTTATGCAGTACTAAATGAAGTACTCAAAACACTAGATATCTTAATTCATCCATTTTGTCCATACACAAGTGAGCATCTATACCAAACAGTTTTTGAAGGAAAACAAAGCATACTACTAGACAAATGGCCTCAATACGAAGAATCATTGGTAAATGAAAAAATTGAAGAATCATTTGACATTATGAAAGATGTTGTATCGATTTCATCAGCAGCAAGAATGAAAGGCAAACTAAAAAGAAGATGGCCATTAAATGAGGCACAGATTTGTGTAAAGAAAAACCAAAAAATGAAATTAGAATCATTGTCAGATTTATTAAAATCACAACTTAATGTTGAAAAATTCAATATTGTTGAAACAGAAAAAGAAAGTGGTCTAGAACAATTATTAGAATTAAAAGAATTAGGATTACCAGTAAAATCAACATTGGAATTAGAGAGGAAAAAAATAGGTCCAAAAGCAAAACAACACATGGGAAAATTAGTAACTACATTTTCAGAAACAGACCCAGATGAAATTATCTTATCAATTCAAAAAGATGGAAAATATGATTTTAAAATTGATGACGAGATTATTTCATTAGATAAAGAAGATTTTATTGTAGATTTTGATTCAAAAGATAATTTTGCAGTAGCAAAAAGAGAGGGATTTGTAGTATTCATTTCAACATCAAGAAATAAAGAAATGATGGCAAAAGGATTGGTAAAAGATATTGCAAGAAGATTACAAACCCTACGAAAAGAAAGAGGGTATAATCCAACTGATGTTTTAGAAGTAGCATCAATTTTAGAATTAGATGAAGAATCATTAGAAATGATCAAAGGAAGAGATGAAGAATTAGCATTTTTAGTAAGAGTAAAAAAAGTGAATTTTGAAAAATCATGTAAAGAATACAAAGATGATGATATTGATGGCCAAAAAATCAAAATAGCAGTAGAATAGGGATTAATGTAATATTTTTATTAGAATCATTCAGTATACAAAGAAATGTCTAATTCAAACCCAAACGTTGTTGGAATTAACGTTCTAAAACAAAACGGCCTAGATGTTGATGAATTAGTAAAGGAGTTAATTAAAAATGCTGCAGTTGAATTTACAGCATACTATTACTTTACCAATCTCAGAGCACATTGTACAGGCATGGAAGGGGAAGGACTCAAAGGGATTATTGAGGATGCAAGG
Source organism: uncultured marine group I thaumarchaeote (assembly GCA_902514095.1). Classification (GTDB taxonomy): domain Archaea; phylum Thermoproteota; class Nitrososphaeria; order Nitrososphaerales; family Nitrosopumilaceae; genus Nitrosopumilus. The sequence goes on from CABXPS010000017.1 coordinate 20,794, forward strand.
CTAGAGGATCTCAGTCACTTTGAATCATGCCTTGAAAGAATTTATCAATTAGGAGGGATTCTTCCAAATGATGCAACTGAATTTATCAAAATGTCAGGTTGTGAATTCTTACAGCTTCCAACAAATCCAACAGATCATAAAGCAATTCTAGAAAAATGCCTCAAAGCAGAACAAGGTGCAATAGTCAATTGGAATAAAATTTGTCAAATGACATTTGGAAAAGATCCAGCTACATACGATATTGCAAAAGATATTCTTGCAGAAGAGATCGAACATGAGTCATGGTTCTTAGAGTTAATCTACGGAAGACCATCAGGACACATGCGAAGAAAATATTCTGGAGAAAGACCACACACTAGAAAACATTCTAGAGCATTAGATATGGCATAAATGCCAAACCATTTTCTTTATTTTAATCAAAATTTAGTTGATTTTATTCATGACAATGTGTGAATAACCTTTGTTTTATTACGGTTAAATAGAAAATTACATAGTTAAAACATGGTAAAACAGATTAGTCTAGATGCTTGGCAAATTCAACAATTAGCAGATTTATTAAAAAAAGGATCAGACATAGTAGCCAAAACTAATCGGCCAACTATTTTGTACAGACAAACTCTAGACGAAGAAGATGAATCATATGAAGAAATTGTATGCAGTCTAACCAACGGGTATGTAATTGAACAAATGGTGACATCAGGAGGAATACTAGTTCCAAGTTTCCATCAACAATTTGTTTTTAGAATTGAAGAGTATCCCCAAGAATTATTGAGAAAAAGTAAAGATCGCTTTTTAGAGATGATCGATTTTCTTCAAGACCAATTAAAATAGTCTCATAGTTAATAAAGACCGTAAAATTCATTTCACTTGCATGCAACTATTAGAATTTCAAGCAAAAGAGCTTTTTCGAGAATATGGGATTAGTCTACTAGACAGTATTTCATCAACTAATATCGAGGAAGGTAGAAAACATGC
>CABXPS010000018.1 GCA_902514095.1 uncultured marine group I thaumarchaeote
ATCCAATCTGGAACTTGTCCTTTGACAAACCCTCTGTTATCTAATGGTTTTTCAGTTGCAGTATATGGATATTTTGAATTTATTTCATCAATGATTTTTTTATAATTTTTTATTATTTTATTATCTGGGTTTTCTTTTATTGCTTTTTCCAAATAAAATGCTGACTCTTTATATTCTCCTAAGTTTCCAAACCCTACACCCATACCTGTTAATGCAATTACATTATGTGGATCTTGCTGAATAATTTTATAAAACTCTTTTAATGAGTTTAGTTCATCTCCTAAATTACTTAATGCAACGGCCTTCATTTTTAATAGTGATACACTTTTTGGATTATTTTCTAATAATTGTTCATAAATTTTTATGGCTTGTTTGTATTCTCCATTAACAAAATGTTCTTTTGCATTTTCTACTTCTGTTTTTTCTACAGTTTGAGCTAGTACTTCATTTGACATGATGTATGACGTGGCTAAAATAATAATTGTCATGTATAATGTAATTTTTATTTTCTCTCTCATACGTTAGTTCTGTCCCATTTCTTTCTATATATTGCAACTTTGAACATAAATTAACCTCTATGCTTTTCTTTTTAAACAATACATGAAAATCTTTAATTCTTTATAGATGCGTCTTTTAATGATGAGTGAGACTAAAATTTCTAATAATATCTACGTTCTACGTAAAGAGATTCAGCAAATTCAATCTGAACTATCTAGTCTAGGTAAACCAATTACCGATATACCTGAAATGATTTCATCATCCAATTTACTTCGTTCAAATGAATATTTATTGAAATCTGATCAAAAAAAGACCGATCTAATTTCTCTTTATGCTCGATATTCTTCCTCTATGGAACTCCTGTTATCCTCTGTTTTTGAAATACAACATGAATTAAAAGATATTTTGCAAATACAATCTTCTATGATTGCAGCTTCTAAACCAAAATCTAAACCAAAATCTAAACCAAAATCTAAATAATAAATTATTTTGATAAATGGATTATATCTCCTGCAATAATCTTGTTTATTTTTCCTTTATTTTTAATTAATAATCCTCCATCATCATCAATTTTAACTGCCTGCCCCTTTATTTTTCCATTAATTGTATTGATTTCTACTTTTTTACCAATTGTTGATGATCTTTTTGTCCATTCTGAAATGATTTCTTTAGTTTGATTTGTATTCAGCAATCCATATATTTTTTCTAATTCTACTAAAAATGATTGAACTAATTTAATTGCTTTAATTTTATTTTTTTGTTCATTTAAACTTGCTATGCCATAATAGTTTGATGTTTTTTTCAATATTTTTTCCATTTTTTTTACATCCACATTAAAATTAATTCCCACTCCTAAAACTAAATTTTCAATTTTATTTGATTCAAATGATGCATCCACTAACATTCCTGCTAATTTTTTTCCTTTAATTGTTAAATCATTTGGCCATTTTAATTCTGTTGATATTTTACAAGTTTTTTCAATTGCATATGCTAGTGCTAGTGATGATGCAATTGGAAACAATGTGGTATTTGCAATATCAAATTTTGGATGCAATATTATTGAAAACCATATCCCTCCTTTTGGAGAAATCCATTTTCTACCTGATCTTCCTCTCCCGCCTGTTTGTTTTTCTGCAATAATTATAACTCCATCATTTTTTGAGTCATTTGCCATTTTCAATGCTTGATTTTGTGTGGAATCTATTGAATTCAAATAATATGCCTGTTGTCCTAATGTTTTTGTTTCAAGTCCTGAAGTAATTTCCCATGGTAGTAATAATTCTGAATTTGCTGTAAGTTTGTAACCTTTTTTTTGTTTTGATTCTACTGTATACCCTAATGCTTGAATTTTTTTAATATGCTTCCAAACTGCAACTCTGCTAATTCGTAAAACATCACTAAGATCCTGACCTGAAAGATATTCCGTATTATGTGTTTTCAAAAATGTTAAAACTTTGAGTAATCCTGTATCGGTAAATGAATTGTAAATCAATTATCTATTATTTTTAGTTCAAGTATAAAATACACTCTAGAATCCGATATCAAAATCAAATCCGCCATCATCCATGCCTCCATCATCCATGCCATCATTAGGTATATTTTCTTGTGATATGTAATCTGACATTCCAATCCCCATCATACTAAACATCATTGAAAACATCATCATATCCATTAATCCAAAAAACATCATTGATGGTAGAATTGATTTATTTTCTTCCATCTTTTGTTGTAGTTTTTGCTTATCTCCACTTTGATAAATCGATTGCATTTCTTTCCATTTATCTTGTATTTCTATTATTTTTTTATCTAATTCATTTGATCCTTTTTCAGTAATTTTGAGTTCAATTTTTTTACCAAATAGTCCTTTTTTTTCCTCAACTTTGATGAATTTTTTGTTTTCTAATTCTTCTAAAATTGAATTTAATTCTTCTGGGCTGATTTTTGTTTCATTTTGTATGTTTGCAAATTTTTTTGCACCTCGTCTAATTGATCCTAGCACAATAACGTCTTTTGGCTCTGTTTCCATATTATCTGTGATTTTTTATAATTAAAATACTCTCTGATTACAATTAAATTTTATTTTTTGTTTTTAATTCTGATGTAACTTGTTTAATTCCGTCTTTATAATTTGGATATTTAAAATCATATATTTTTAATATTTTTTTGTTAGATACTTTCATAGATGTAGTTAGTAATTTTATCAAATCTGATCCTAGTACTGCTTTTGCCAAAAATCCTGGGACACTTCCTGGATGTTTTGCATTTATTTGATCTGCTGTGAAATTTGAAAATTCTTTAAAACTTACTGGCATAGAATCTGCAATAATAAATGATTCTCCAAATACTTGTTTCTCCAGTATTGCAATTATACTTCCTACTGCATCCTCTACATGAACAAAGCCTTTGTAATAATTCCCTCCTTTAGGCATCCTAAATGTATTTTTTTTTAATCTTTTGACAAGCATTTCATAAAACCATCCATCTGGTCCATAAACATCTCCAAAATGAACAACTGCAAAATCTATTTTATGCTCTACTGAATTATCCTTTAGGTATTTTTCTGCATCTAGTCTAATTTTAACAAAATTTGTATTTGGATTATAATTTTGACTTTCATCAATTACTGTCTCACCTGTTTCTCCATACACACCTAATCCTGAAATGTAAATTATTGATTTTGTTATTAATTTAATTTCTTGAAACAATTTTTTTGTTCCTTCTAGATTTACTTTTTCCAATATTTTTTTATTTTTTTCTAATGGTGTGTGTGATGCGAGATGAAATACACAATCAAATTTCAAATCTTTTAAATCTATTTTTTCATCAGTCAAATCTCCGTAAATAATATTTGATTTTGAATTTCCTTCTTTTCCTTTACGAATTAAACTAGTTACATCGTATCCTTTGTTAATTAATTCCTGTACTAACCTTGAACCAATAAAACCTGTTGCTCCTGTAACCAATACTGATTTTACCATACTTCTGAACTCTTTTTTTCCCTTTTATTGTATTTGTATCTGTTTAACTAGTGCCATTCATTCAAAAATTATATGATAGATTGTTGGTATTAGATTGTGAATCGTGATTCTCATTCTGATGAACAAATTATTGATATTTTATCATTAAAAAAAATTGCTGTAATTGGAATGTCTAAACATTCATCAAAAGCAGCACATTATGTTCCAAAATATTTAATTGATAATGGGTATGATATCACTCCTGTTAATCCTACTGCTGAGAAAATCCTAGATGTAACTTGTTATGATTCAATCTCTGAAATTGATGCCGATGTTGATATCATTGATGTATTTCGACCATCTGAACAGATTTCATCAATTATTTGTGATTGCATTGAAAAAAAACCCAAAGTAATTTGGCTTCAAGAAGGAATTCATGATTTTGAATCTGAAGAATTAGCTCGAAAAGCTGGAATAATTGTAGTTTTTAACAGATGTATGTTGGCAGAACATCAGAGATTATCACTATGACTGATTTTGAAGATTTTCATCATGATTTAATTGAATTAGTTAAAAAATATGAAAATGATTTAGGTTTAAAAATTGAAGAAGATCTTGAACATGAAATAATCAAAATATTTGGTCTAAAAATTACTTCTTTAGCTAGAGCTCAAAATGGTCTTAATGATATGACTGAATTAGCTCATGCTACTGCAGAACATCATCCTTACTGGAATTTATTATCTAATTGTTCGGAAATTGGCCACACTATTTTAGATAAATGGAAAAAATCACTGTCTTCAGATGATGTCAAAGATATTGAGTGGGCATTAAAAGAAATTAGTCTGACTTTAAAGAAAATTAAAAATAATTCTAATGTTTCAGATGACTGATATGAGATCATGATTATAACCTATTAAATTAATAAATGGGTACTTTTGCAAATTTAGTATGAGTTCTAAATATGTGTCTGATAATCTGGGTACCATTAAAGTAGGAATTAATGTAGGTTTAGTTGCATGTGTAGCATTATTTGCAGCATTGATGTCTATTGATCAACAACTAGGTCTTCAAAACGGTGTATTCTTTAAAACATTGGAACATGCATTTGGAGTTGATCCAATTTTGGCCATTTTCATTGGTTTTTGTGGTGCTGCAATAATTGGTATTATCTATAATTTAGTTTCTGATAAATGGACAACATTTCGAATTATCACTACTCCTAAAGGAGTTTTAACTGGTGCTGTAACTGGTGCTATTGTCTTTGCATTGATATTTGTGCCATTACATACAGGAGTCTTAATTCCGGCAGTTGAAGCAAATATTTTCTCAAACGAATCTGCTGATTTTACATCTAAAGAAATATCTCAGTTAAAATCTCTTTTGATAAATAATACTTTTGTATTGTGGTATGGGGCATTAGTTCATATTATTTTTGGTTCTATCCTGGGGTTGATGTCTGGATTTGTTTTAGCTGACAGGTACACTGGAGTTAAAAGAATTCGTTCATTCTGGTAAGATTAATCTTATATTTCATTTTTAATTTATTATATAAAATCTGAAAGTGTTTTTTGTCTTACCATGTTAGTCATATCTCCATTTCTAATCCATTCTTTTTTACTTACGCTTGTTTTTGTGGCTGCTATGTCTAATGCCTGATTAAAATTTGAAGTAATTTTTGGTTTTTGTTTCATTGCTTCTCTAATTCCTTCACGTACTTGCCATACTCCAACTGGAATTGCATATTCTGGTCGAATTTCTCTAAAAATTAAAACGCCTGATTGAATTTTATTTTTTAATAGATATTCTGAAACTCCTAATTTTGCTGCAAAATATGCTCCTGCAATATTGGGGGGATGATCAATTCCACGTGCATCTTCGTTATCTGAACCAAATCCTAAAATTCCATTTGAATACCATGCCTCTATCATTTCAAAAATCCATCTATGAGGAAATAAAATTACTGAAAACATATTTCCTAGATGTTCATATGAGAAAATTTTACATGTGTCAATTAGACTATTTTCTAAAATTTTCTCTATTATGGATTTTGATATAATGTCATCTGTTGCAGTAATGCTCCATTTTGTTGGAACCAATTTTCTTTTTTTACCTAACATTCCAATACTAAAACATTTTTGTATTTTTGAAATCTCAATTCCTGAATTATATAATTTTAAAACTGCATCTTGTGCTTTCATATCTCTATCGTAGAATATTTTTTCAATTGGTTTGGTAGAGGTACTTCCTGAAAATTTTGCAGATTTTATTTCTCCAACTGGACCAAAAGGTGCACTTTCACCATCTATGGAAATATTTGATGATACATTTTTGTTAAATATTAAATCTAAATCTGTTGGTTTTGATGACATTGTGACTTCCTGCAAATTTTCAATGTATCTGCCATCTGTTTGTTCTATTGCTATTTTTTGAATTCCTCTAACTAAGTTTAAACGAAAATTTATGATTTCCTCAAGTGTTTTCCCTTTCCATTTTTCTGGACTATCTAATAATTCAGTATTTCCATGAATTGGAGGGACCATTGGACCAACAAACACTTTTGGATAATTATATGATCCAACAAATACTGATGGCGGACTTGTTCCACTAATTGAATCTGATGAAAATAAATTCCCATATTTTGATAATGATTCGTGCCATTTTGTTAATATTGATCGTCGTATTTCTTGAGAGTCTGATGACATTGTTATTTGTGCCTAAAATAAGCCTATTAACTTGACTAATTTTCAAAAAGATCCGTGTAAGCTTTAAACTTTGTAATCTTTATTTTAGAATATGGTTGTGGATCGAATTGTTTCATTTTTACCAAGTGCTACTGAACTACTTTATGAATTTGGTGTAGAGGATAAATTATTTGGAGTCACACATGAATGTAAATATCCTGTTTCTGCAAAATTAAAACCAAAAGTAATTTCATCGATAATAAATTCTGATGAATTAACTAGTAATAAAATTAATACTATGACTTGTACTTTGTTAAATGATGGAAAAGATATTTTTCAATTAAATGAAAAAAATCTTAAAGATGCAAATCCTGATTTAATTATTTCCCAAGAAACCTGTGAGGTTTGCGCTGCTTACACTACTCAAGTTAAAAATGCACTAGAAATTCTTCCAAAAAAACCTGAATTATATTCCATGGATCCTCATAATCTTCATGAAATAATTCAGTCTGTTATAACATTGGGAGATATTTTACAACAAGATCAAAAAGCCTTAGAAATTGTGACAGGATTAGAAAAGAGAATTCAAAATATAAAAAATTCAAAAAATAATATTCTACCTAAAGTTCTTGCAATAGAGTGGATTGAACCTTTTTTTACTGCTGGTCATTGGATTCCTCAGATGATTGAATTTGCTGGAGGGATTAATTTGATCAGTAAAACTGGTGAGCACTCTAGACGTATGGATATGAATGAGATTATGAATTCTGATCCTGATATTATTATTTTAATGCCATGTGGATTTGACACTAAACGTACAATCTCTGAATATAACTCAATTTTAAAGGAAAATTCTGCCTGGAATTCTCTAAATGCTGTAAAAAACAATCAAATTTTTGCTGTAGATGCAAATTCTTTCTTTAGTAAACCTAGTATTCGGACTATTGAAGGATTAGAAATTTTGGCAAAAATTATTCAATCTGAAAAATTTGCTAATTTGCCTGTTTCTCTAGGATCTTTTTCCAATATTTGTTGAAAATTACTTTATCTATGATAAAATATCTACATTTTGTATGGTTCGAGCAAAGTTAACTGAAAAACAAAAAGAAAAAGCAAAGAAAGAACAAAAAACAAGAGCAGAACAATCTCGTGCTGCTAGAAGAAGTGGAAAAAGTATGAAAACTGAAGGAAAAGTTTCTAAATCAACTTCAAAAGCAAAGGAATCTAGATCGTCCAAGAAAATTGCAACTATAAAAAAGAGAACTAGAAGTTAGGTCAATTTCTTGTCTATGATTTCTAATGCGTTTGACAATGAAAGTTGTTAAAATGAAGGAAATTGACGACTTTTCCATAATGAAATGAATACAATGAGTGATGATTCTAAAAATATTTTTTCAAATTATGGAATATATGATTTAGGTGACGATCTTGAATTATCTCTTCCAAATGTTTCAATTAAATTTCAAAGAATAAGTGACAATGCTTTTTCTTACTTTCGAGAAAACTCTGAAGGGAAAATAGTTGAAAAAATCATCCCTGTAAAATCTAATAATCTTAAAATTGAATTGGCTCCAATTAGACCTCTCAATTATCCTGCAAGACGAACAAACCACGTTTTCTTAAAATTTGATAAGGAAATTTATCTTAGTGAAAATTCTGCTGCCAGTATTTTTATTCACTGTCCTATTGAAATTGGCATTTTTTTAATTCATGATTCAAATTATGATTCCCTTGATTGGATTACTTGTAACCCTTCAAATTCTAGATTTGGTTTGTATGGCTCTCCTGATACTGGAACTTTATGTAAATATGCCCAAGTATCGTTAGCTACTGATTATGATGATTCTAATTCGTATGTTGAAGGAGTAATGCAAATTGTTGTTGAAAACACTTTATCTTTTGGGCAGACAATTAGCAAAGTAATTTTTCCAATTACTGACAATGCATTGTATTATCAAGATTCTGCAACTATTCTTGATGGAATCAAAATAACTATGAAAAAGCGTGCAGCTGTAAATATTGCTGATGTTAAATCTACCCCTCTTGAAACTAATTGGACTATGTCTCCAACTTGGGAAGATAAAGTATCTAGTACTCCTTTGGAGATGGGTTTGGAATAATGGTGTTAGAACTTCTTCAGAATCTATCTGAAATGCAAATTGTTGGAGACTTAACTGTTCTCACTTTATTGATTGGTGGTATTATTATGGCAGGTGGTGTAATTATTGCCAAAATTGCAAAATTATTATTTCATAAATATTATGCACCATCATTACCCAAAGACACTGCTCAAAACATTAGTAAATTAATTTATTTTGGAATTTTAATAATTTCCTTTTTAGGATTTACATCAAGTCAAGGAATTGATTTATCTGGAATTATGGTTGCAGGTGGAATATTTGCTGTGGTGATTGGTTTTGCAACACAATCAGTTGTTTCTAATTTAATTTCTGGTCTTTTCTTGATTGTTGAAAAGCCTGCAAAACATGGAGATACTATTGAATTACCTGATATGGGAATTTCTGGAACTCTGCTTGATATTGGAACTTTTTCTAGTAAGGTTAGAAGATTTGATGGTACTGTAACTAGAATCCCAAATGAAAAATTTTTCACATCTAATATTCGTTCTCTCACTATCTCTACTGTTAGACGTGCAGATGCAACTGTTGGAATTTCATATGAATCTGATATAGATCATGCAATTTTGGTGATGAAAAATGAGATTCTTCAAACTATGCCATTTGTTCTTCAAATACCTGAACCTGAATTTCGAATAGAGGAATTGGGTGATTCTAGTGTAAATATTCATGTATTTGTTTGGCATCCTAGAGATGATTGGAGTCAAGCTCAACCGATTCTTCTAACTACTATTAAACGGGCTCTTGATAAATCTGGAATTGACATTCCTTTCCCACAAAGAGTAATTTGGACTGGAAAAGATTAGGCTTTTTTAGTTTGTTTTTTACCTGCACGTCTTTTTTTAATTAAACTAAACATAATCATTCCAACATTGATAATTGAAACTATTTCAATTAAATCTACACCATATAGGAACCAATCAATTATTGGATGTACTCTTGAAACCATTCCTGCTTCAAGCATAATGTCTGCATTCCATACCATATGTGGTATTTGAATAAATTGTATTACTGCAATAATCACAATACTTCCTAATATTTTATTTTCATACCAATTCCAAAATTTAGTCCAAGGATTCATGCATTGTATTGTTTCTTAATTCTATTAAACGCTGTTAAAATTAGACTTGACTAATTAGAGTCGCCTAATTTTTTTACGCATAAAATTATTTTTATTTTTCTGATTTTATCTTTTCCTTTTTCATCCAAATCGTTCTTTCTTTATGATCAATTAATTCTATGTTCATTTCATTTAATTCATCTCGAATTTTATCAGCATTTTCAAATTGTTTTTCTTTTCTCAGCTTTTCTCTATTTAAAATTAAATTATCTATTTCATATTTTTCATTTTGATTCATTTCTGGAATAGTTAACCCTAAAATATTTAAAATTCTTTCAAATTCTTTTTTAATTATAATTGCATTTTCTTTTCCTAATTTTTCTGCTGCTGCCATTCTGTTTGTTTCTTTTACTAATTGAAAAAATGCAGATAGAGCTAGATGTGTATTAAAATCACTCTCTAGTGATTTATCAAATTCTATGCCTATTTTTCTAATATTTTCTGATATGTTTTCCTGATTTTCATTATTTGCATGAATTAATTCAAAATAACATGTTTCAACTTGCCTCCATTTTGTAAGATTTTCTTTCAGCATTTCTTCTGAGTAATCTATCACTTTGGAATAGTGTCCAGATAAACAAAATAATCTAATTATGTTTGGACCCCAATTTTCTAACACTTGTTTTATTGATTTTGTATTTCCTAATGATTTTGACATTTTCTCTCCAGTTATTGTCACCATTCCTACATGCATCCAAATTTTTGCAAATTGTTTACCTGTATGTGATTCTGATTGTGCTATTTCATTTTCATGATGTGGAAAAATTAAATCTCTTCCCCCACCATGAATGTCAAAATTTTCTCCTAGATACTTTATACTCATTGCAGAACATTCTATATGCCATCCTGGTCTCCCTTTTCCCCATGGGCTTTCCCATGTGGGATTTGTATCTGAAAATTTCCATACTGCAAAATCTAGTGGGTCTTTTTTTGTTTCATCTATTTGTATTCTTGAACCTGATTGTAATTCATCTATTTTCTTTTTTGATAATTTTCCATATTCTGGAAATTTTGAAACTGAAAAATATACTCCATTTTTTGAAACATATGCAATTTCTTTTTCAATTAATTTCTCCACAAATTTTATGATATCCTCTATGTGTTCTGTTGCTTTAGGATAATTTGTTGCACGTTTGATGTTTAATCCGTCAAAATCTCTAAAATAATTTTCAATGTATTTGCTACTAATTTCTTCTGCAGAAACATTTTCTACTGTGGCACGATTTATGATTTTATCATCTACATCTGTAAAATTTTGTATAAATTCCACTTCTATTTTTTTACTCTCCAAATACTTTCTTAAAACATCAAAAATTATGATTGTTCTTGCATGTCCTATGTGTGATTCATCATATACTGTAACTCCACACAGGTAAATTTTGATTTTTTTTGAAACATCTAACTTTTGTTCTCTGTTAGATAGAGTATCTTGTAGATTCATCTTACTCATTATCTATTTTTTGTGCTAGTAATCTTTTATGTTCACTGTTTATGTTTAATTCATAAATTTTTTCAACTATTTCTTTCTCTATTTTAGTAATTTCAATTGTTTCCTCAACTGAAAGTTTTTTCTCAAACAAACAATACAATATGGAATCCATTTCTTCATACTGTATTCCTAATTCCTTTTCTGCCTCATGATCTTTCCAAAGGTGTGGGCTACTCTTTTTTGATATTATATTTTCTGGAATTTCTAAATGTTTGGCAATTTCTCTTACTTGTAGTTTGTATAAAGAACTAATTGGTGTTAAATCTGCTGCTCCATCTCCGAATTTAGTAAAATATCCTATTAGGTATTCACTTTTATCGCTTGATCCTAAAACTAAATAATTTTTGATGTTTGCATAATAATATAGTATATTGGTTCTAACTCTTGCTCTTAAATTTCCTTTAGCTTTTTCATTTGGTTCTAAATACATTGAATATTCATTTACAATTGGTTTGATATCAATTAGTTTATGTTCAATTCCTGTTAATGAAATTATTTTCATTGCATCTTCAGTTTCAATACTTGGAGTAATTGTGGTATCTGGCATTATTATTGCAAGTGTTTTTTCCTTTAGTTTTCTTTTACAAATGTATGCTAATACTGCTGAATCTATTCCTCCACTTAATCCTAAAATGATTCCTTTTGCTTGATTTTTTTCAATCTCATTTTTTATGAATTTTTCAATTTTATCTGTAATGGAGTCATAATCTTGATGAATTATTTTATCTATGATGTCTTGATTCAATGATTTCTTTAAAAAATACCTTAGAATAAAAATTTAGTTAACCTTTTGTTAGATAAACAGAAAATTCTTACTATCCGCAGATGATAGTTTTGCGTAGAAACTTAATCTAGCATGTCCTTTTGATGTACATTATGTTTGATAGAAAAGATGAGAAAAAAGAGGAATTTGAAAGAGAACAAATTTCTAAAAAATTAGAAAAAAAGAGACTTGAAGAAATAGCCAGATTGGAAGAAAAGATTAGAGAGCATATTAACACTAAAGATTAGATTCTAAACTCGATGCTTTTCTGTCTTAAGCATAATTAACTCGTTAAATTAGATGCGAGAATGTTATTTTGTTAACAAAAATCACCTATGCATAAAAATTGTACTTAAAATTAATTTTTAATTTAAATTATTTCTAAATATCGACATAAAGTCCATCATCTCTTGACTGAACTTGGTATGTTTCTAATTTGACATCTTTAAGATAATCTACAAGTTGCCCTGTTTTGATGTTGTATTTCCAAAAATGTAATGGACATTCAACTATGTCTCCTTCTAATTTACCTGGTGCAATTGATCCGTCTTGATGAACACAAAGATCATCCATAGCATGATATCCATCTTGATTAAAAATTGCAATTTGTTTTCCTTCAATTTTGAATGCTTTACCTCCACCTGATGGAACTTCACCTTTTTCTGCAATCTTTTTCCATGCCATGTGTTTAATCAAATATCTGTCATTTATTTAGATTCGCATGATAGTATTTTATAGCTCTTGATTGAGATTTGTTTGTTGAGCAAAGTAAAATCTAGTCCAAAATTGATCAAAGAGGGTAAACTTTCCTACGAGTGGGCTAGATCTCATATGCAAATTTTAGATAACACAATCAATCGATTAAAAAAATCAAAACCTCTCAAGGGAATTACTCTTGGTTTTTGTTTACATGTCACAAAAGAAACTTCTGTTTTACTAATGGGTGCTAAAGAATTAGGTGCAACGGTTGCAGTTTGTGGCGGTAATCCTTTAACCACTCAAGATAACATTGCAGCATTTTTGGCATCACAAGGAATCAATGTTTATGCATGGCATGGACAATCTGTCAAAGACTATGATTGGTCAATTGATCAAGTACTCAAACATAAACCAACCATTCTAACTGATGATGGCGCTGATATGAATATCAAAGCACACTTTGATAAAAGATTCAAAGACATGAAAGTTTTAGGAGCTACTGAAGAAACTACTGCTGGTGTAACTCGAATTAGAGCCGTAGAAAATCAAGGTAAATTACGTTATCCTGTAATTTTGGTTAATGAAGCTTACACCAAACACATGTTTGATAATAGATATGGTACAGGACAAAGTACTATTGATGGTTACTTACGCGCTATGAACTTACTAATGGCATCAAAACGTGTTGTAGTAGTTGGATATGGTTGGGTTGGTCGTGGTGTTGCATCGAGATGCAATGGAATGGGTTCAAAAGTTATTGTAACTGAAGTTGATCCTGTTAAAGCACTTGAAGCACACATGGATGGATTTGAAGTAATGCCAATGTCTCAAGCAGCAAAACTTGGTGACATGTTTATCACTTGTACTGGAATGACTAGTGTAATTCGAAAAGAACACATTTTGAAAATGAAAGATGGTGCAATTATGGGCAATGTTGGACACTTTGATGTTGAAATTGATGCTGACTTTTTACTAAAGAAATCTAAATCTGTTAAAGAAGTTAGACCAACTCTTGATGAATGTACTTTGAAAAATGGCAGAAAAGTTTACTTGATTGGACAAGGACGTCTTGCTAATTTAGTTTCTGCAGAAGGACATCCGCCAGAGGTAATGGCTCAATCATTTTCAAATCAACTCTTGTCAGTATTGTATATTCTTAAAAATCATAAAAAAATGGAAAATAAAATTATTGACGTTCCTAAAGAAATTGATATTCAAATTGCCTTTGATGCATTGAAAGCCATGGATGTTAAAATTGATAAATTAACTCCAGAGCAAGTCAAATATGCAAATAACTGGTAAAACTTCTTAACTCTAATCTTATCATTGAAAATTATATCATGAATAAAAGAGCTATAATTACAAGTGCATTACCTTATGCAAATGGCGAGATCCACTTGGGTCATGTTGCATCAACATATCTTCCCGCAGATGTAACTACTCGATTCTTAAAACAAAATGGAGTTGAAGCATACTATGTTTGTGCATCTGATGATTTTGGAACACCTATTCTAATTCAATCTGAAAAAGAGGGAAAAACTACTGCTGACTATGTTGCACATTGGAATAAACGTGATTATGATGATTTTACTGCTTTTGGAATTGATTTTGATTATTTCTATAAAACCAGTTCTTCAGAAAATATAGCATTTGTTCAAGATGTTTTTAAGAAATTAAATGATGCTGGTCATATTTATGAAAAAGAAATTATTCAGTTTTATTGTAATAATGATAAAAAATTTCTTCCTGATAGATATGTAAAAGGAATTTGTCCGCATTGTAAGGCTGAGGATCAATATTCTGACTTGTGTGAGAGTTGTGGACGTGTACCTGAGGAAATAACTGATCCTAAATGTTCTCTTTGTGGTCAAACTCCAACTAAAGAAAAAACTAATCATTATTTCTTTAAACTCAAAAATTTTGGTGATTCCTTATCTGAATGGTTAGATGAAACCACTACCCTTCAAAAAGATGTCAAAAAATATGTTCAAAATTGGATAAAATCTGGTTTAATTGATTGGGATATTACACGAGATATTCCTTGGGGTGTTCCTGTTCCCCTTGATGGTGCAGACGGAAAAGTTTTCTACGGTTGGTTTGATAATCACTTGGCATACATTTCAACTGCATTAAAATTTCTTAATGATAAAGGAATAGATGGAAAAGAATTTTGGAATTCTGCTGACATCTATCATTTCATTGGAAAAGATATTGTGTATCATCATTATCTTTTCTTACCTGCAATGAGATTGGGTCTCAATAAAGAATACAAATTGCCTAACTATATTCCAACTAGAGGACACCTTACACTTCAAGGAAAAAAATTATCCAAGAGTAGAAATTGGTACATTGGTTTAAAACAATTTTTGGGATATTATCCTGCTGATTATTTGCGATTCTATCTTGTCTCTATCAATCCTTATTCTCAAGATGATTTGAATTTTGATTGGGATGATTTTACAACTAGAATCAATTCTGAATTAATTGGTAATTTTGGAAATTTTGTTAATCGTGCATTAGGATTTACAAAAAAAGCATTTGATGGCAAAATTCCTGAAACTGAATCTTTTGATGAAAAAGATTCTGAAGCAGAACAAAAAATTAAATCCCTTGCAACTGATGTTTCTGCTTTAATGGAGCAAAATCATTTGGATCGGGCATTAAAGAAAATAATGGAAGTTTCTTCATTTTTCAATCAATACTTTCAACATAAGGAACCTTGGAAAAATGGTCCTGGAACTACAAACTGTGTGTATCTTTCTGTAAATGCTGTTAGAAGTCTGGCCATAGCTATATTCCCATTTGTGCCTGAATCTGCACAAAAAATTTGGAATCAACTTGGAATTGATGGAAAAATACAAGAAATTCCGTGGTCCTCTCAATCTGAATTGGGTATTTCATCTGGGCATATTTTGGGTGAATCCTCTCCATTGTTTGCACGAATTGAAAAATCTGATATTGAAAAATATAAAAAAGAATTAGGTTCGTCTGAATAATTATGAAACCTGTTGCCCGAATTTCAACTCGTGGATACTATAATTTACTAGATGGAAAAACTCTCAAAAAAAATTCATATTATCTGTACCCAAAACAAGATTTCAAAAAATTAATTGATTCTAAAGAATTAACTATCATGATTCATGGTTTGAGAAATGATAACGCTGGAGCAATTGCAAAAGTTATTTTGGCAAAAAATAAATTAAAAAAACTGGGATACTCTTATCCTGTAATTGGATATAGTTATGATTCAAACACTACTGGTGCTCATTTAATGAAATATGCAAAAAGATCATTGATGGCTGGACAAATCATTGCAAAGAAAAATGGACGTAATCTTGGAAAATTTATTGAAGATTTTAAAGTAAATAGTCCTAATACAAAAATTCGTCTAATTGGACATTCTCTTGGTTCTCAAGTAATACTTAGTACTCTAGAATATCTTTCAAAAAAGAAAAATAATTTTGGAATAGTTGAAGCTGTGTATTTTTTTGGTGCATCTATTACTAATGATGTTCCATCTTCAAAAAAATATGGTAAAATTCTTCAAAACATTGTAAATAAAAAAATTGTTAACCATTATGCTCCATCTGATGAGGTTTTAGGTTGGGCAGATAAAGAAAAATTTGTTAATGGTCCTTTGGGACTAAATGGTTCAACTGAAAAACCTGTTTCCAAATATCGTCAAAAATTACTAAAACCAAAAAATCATAGATTTGCAAGTTATATTGCAGTCTTGAACTCATTTCCATAAAAAATACCTGTCTCGTATGGTTTTTAGAGCCTGTTTTTTCTTGAATCGTATTGGTAAAATCCATCAACTTTGTAGTTTTAGGTAAGCAAGATGTTGCATCAGAATTTGGAAAAAAAGGTACAGAGTCAGATCTGACTCTTTATGATCGAAAAGAATCTGATATTATCAAAACTTGGGTAATCCCAAATGGTTTCCCAGAAAAAATTCAACCTCTATTTCAGGCAATTAATTTAGCTGAATATGTAATATTTCATGTAGATAAATTAGACAAATTTACTGGCGAACAAATTATTGCTTTAGATTCTCTAAAAAAAGAAAAGGGAATTTTGTCTCATACGTTTGATGTTGATGAATCAAAACTAAATATGATGATCAAGGGAACTGTTGTTGAAAATTATACTCGTGTAGACCAAGACAAAATTAAAGAAGAGATGAATACTCTTGAACCTATCACAAATGATAATCCTGCTGAATTGTTAATTGATCATTGTTTTGATGTCAAAGGTGTTGGAACTGTTATTTTGGGCAAAGTAACTAATGGAACAATTAAACAATATGATAATCTAAAATTATATCCTCACAATATTGATGTTTTAAT
This sequence comes from uncultured marine group I thaumarchaeote, assembly GCA_902514095.1. GTDB lineage: Archaea > Thermoproteota > Nitrososphaeria > Nitrososphaerales > Nitrosopumilaceae > Nitrosopumilus. The sequence continues at coordinate 16,698 of CABXPS010000018.1, forward strand.
AAAATCAATTCAGATGCATGATGATCCTGTACCTGAATCTGTTTGTCCTGCTAGAGTGGGTCTTGCAGTAAAGGGTGCAAAACCTGATGAGGTTGGACGTGGTGATATAATTTCTGTTGAGGATGCAGTTGACATTAAAACTGAGATTGAACTTGATTTTGAGAAAAGTCCATTTTACAAAAGTGATATTGCTGAAAATCAAGGTTGTCTTGTAAATATTGGTTTACAAATCAAGGCTGCAAAATTTTCCTCAATCACTCCCTTAAAACTAATTTTTGAGAAACCTATTGTATGTAAAAAAAATGATATTGCTGTAATTTTAAAACCTGAATCTACGACTATTCGTATATTGGGTAGTGGGAAAATTCTATAGCGTAATTTAATAAAATCTATCTTGTCTTAACTATTTGATGGAGCCCGTACGTTCTTGTCCTATTTGTCCTAAATGTGGCTCTAAAAGATTTACGCGACTTTCAGGTGAAAAAGTTACTGTGAAATGTCGTTCCTGCGACAATATTATTGAAATCTAGTTTTTTCACTTTGAATGTATTTTCATGGTTAATATTTGCTAGTCCTTTAGGTTAGTTATGGCAAAAACATGGAAAGATAACGATATCAGCTTAGATTCTATTAAGGATCAAACTATCGCTGTAATTGGTTATGGAATTCAAGGTGATGCTCAAGCAAATAACATGAAAGACTCTGGTCTTAATGTTATAGTCGGTCTTAAAGAAGGTGGCAAAAGCTGGAAAAAAGCCGAAGCTGATGGTCATAAAGTAATGTCTGTTGCAGATGCAACAAAACAAGGAGATATTATCCACATCTTACTTCCAGATATGATTCAGGGTCAAGTTTACAAAGATGAAATCGAACCCAATCTTTCAGAAGGAAAAGCATTGTCATTTTCTCATGCAGCTGCAATCTATTGGAAATGGATTGAAGCACCAAGTAATGTAGATCTTATTATGGTTGCTCCAAAGGGACCTGGTTCTAAAGTTAGAGAAACTTATCTTGATAACTTTGGTACCCCATCTATTGTTGCAGTTGAACAAGACTTTACAGGAAAAGCTTGGGATAGAACTTTAGGAATTGCTAAAGCAATTGGTAGTGCAAGAGCTGGATTAATCAAAACTGCTTTCAAAGAAGAAGTAGAAACTGATTGGTTTGGTGAACAAGCAGACCTTTGTGGCGGTGCAGCTTCTATGGTAACAAATGCATTTGAAACTCTAGTTGAAGGAGGATATCAACCTGAAATTGCATACTTTGAAGTTTTACATGAACTCAAACTAATTGTAGATATGATTCAAAGATATGGAATTAATGGTATGTGGAGACGTGTAAGTGAAACTGCTAGATATGGTGGTTTGACACGTGGACCTATGGTTATGGATGCTGCAAGCAAAGATAACATGAAAAAAGTTCTCACCATGATTCAAGATGGTACTTTCAACAATGAGTGGATTTCTGAATATCAATCAAAAGGTTCAGAAGCATTTGATCAATACATGAAGAAATATGATGAACACCAAATTGAAAAAGTTGGTAAACAAATGCGTAAAATGATGTGGCCTGATTCCACAGAATAATCTTTTTTTATTTTATATTTTTCTTAATTTAGATACACCTGTATTGATATGATCAATAATTGTTGGTAATGGTGTACCTGGACCAAATACATGGTCTACTCCTGATTTAATTAAATCTGCATGATCTATTTCTGGAATTACTCCTCCTCCTACAATTAAAACATCTTTGATGCCTTTCTTTTGTATTGTTTTTACAACTCTTGGAAACAATGTTCCATGTGCTCCATTTAGCAAACTCATTGCAACTGCATCTACATCTTCATCTTCTGCAATTTGTGCAACTCTATCTGGTGTAGCAAATAACCCTGAATAGATGACTTCCATACCTGCATCTCTAAATGCTCTGCACAGTACTAGTGCCCCTCTATCATGACCATCTAATCCTAATTTAGCAACTAAAATTTTGATGCTTCGTGATGCAGTTTTTTGCTTCATAATTATCGTTTTATTGTGTATATTTTAAAAGCTTTATTTTTTTGATCTAATATGAAATTAGAAACTATTCTATTTTGATTTTATTATACGTCAAATACTTGAAATAAAATTCTGTTTTCCTCCCTTTGACTCTTTTTCTACCTTAATTGATCCATGACTAATTGAACTATCTCCTTTAAATTAGACCTGAAAATTAATCTTGTATGTCTAATAATTCAAAAGATACGATCTATATTGGTAAAAAACCGTTAATGACCTATGTCACCTCTGCCATTGTTCAATTAGCTACTAACCCTAATGTAACTATCAAAGCAAGAGGTCTAACTACTGCTATTGCAATTGATGTAGCGCAGGTAGTTCTAAAGAAAACTCACCCTGCATTTGAAATTGATAATGTTTCAATAGGCTCTGAATCATTAGTATCTTCAGATGGTAGAAACAGGGACGTTTCAACAATAGACATTTCTATAAAAAGGACTACTGCATAAGGTTATCAATATGGTTGCTGCCAATTCAACTCCTAGTTGTTTGCGTTGTGGTAAGAATTCTCTATTAACTGATGATGTTACTGGTGAACAATTTTGCTCAAAATGTGGTTATGTAGTTTCAGAAAAATCTCAGGAATCTGGACCTGAATGGAGATCATTTCAAAAAGATGGAGGAGCAGATCCTGCAAGAACTGGTGCACCCTCCTCCTTAATGATACATGATATGGGCTTATCTACTGTAATCAATCCCCTAAACAAAGATGCATCTGGAAAACCATTATCAACAACAATGAAAAGTACAATTGAACGTCTTAGAACTTGGGATAGTAGAAGTCAAGTTCATGAACCTGTTGATAGAAATCTTAGACAAGCTCTTAGTGATTTAAATAAATTAAAAGATAAAGTTTCAGTTCCTGCAAATGTTCTTGAAAAAGCAGCTTACATTTACAGAAAAGCATTAGAAAAAAAATTAGTTAGAGGACGTTCTATTTCTGCAATGATTGCTGCATCTCTTTATGCTGCATGTCGAGATACTGCAACTCCTAGAACTTTAAAAGATATTGCCGATTCTGCAAACGTAAAAAGAAAGGACATTGCAAGATGTTATAGATTACTCCATCATGAATTAGAATTAAAAATGCCTGTTGTGGATTCTATCCAATGCATTGCAAGAATTTCTAGCAAGTTGGAAATATCTGAAAAAACAAAACGGTATGCAGTAAAGGTGCTAAAAGAGGCACAAGAACGTAAAGAATCAGCAGGTAAGGACCCAATGGGTCTTGCAGCAACAGCATTGTATCTATCATGTGTTAAAAATGGAGTATCCATTACTCAAAGAGATCTTGCAGAAGCCGCAGGGGTTACAGAAGTAACAATTAGAAATCGGTACAAGGGATTAAAAGCAGATCAAACTCCAAAATCAAAAACTGTTTCTGAATAATTTTTAAAAATAATTCCTCCAAATTAAATAGAAAATCACATAAAGGCTAAAAATCTCTCTGGAGTATGGATCCTTCTCCTCTAAATTATAAATTAATTTTTGAACCTGATCTAAAAAAATTTACTTTTGATGGTTTAGAATCTGTTTCAATTAATTGTAAAAAATCTGTAAATATCATAACCATGAATTGTGCTGAATTAAAAATAAAATCTTGTATTGTGAAATCTGGTAAGAAAATAATTAAATCTACTCCTAAAATTAATGAAAAAACAGAGGAATTACAAATTAAACTTGGAGAAAAAATTCGAGGTTTGTGTACTGTTGATTTAGAATTTAAAGGAATTCTGAATGATAGATTATTGGGATTTTATCGTAGTAAATATCAGCAAAATGGCAAAACCAAATACCTTGCAACTACACAATTTGAAGCTGCAGATGCTAGACGTGCATTTCCATGTTGGGATGAACCTGAGGCTAAAGCCACTTTTGAAATTTCAATTATTGCTGATAATAAATTCACTGCAATTTCTAATATGCCCATTAAAACAAAGAAAAAAATTGGAAATAAAATAACTTATAATTTTCAAAAAACACCTCTTGTTTCAACATATTTAATCTATCTTGGAGTAGGCGAATTTGAATATCTTACAGGTAAAGCTGGTAAAATTCAGATTAGAGTTGTTACTACAAAAGGAAATACTTCTAAAGGAAAATTCTCTTTAGAATTAGGAAAAAAACTTCTTACTTCATATGAAAAATATTTTGGAATTAAATTCCCTTTACCTAAACTTGATTTAATTGCAGTTCCTGATTTTGCTGCAGGTGCTATGGAAAATTGGGGTGCTATCACTTTTAGAGAAACAATTTTACTTTATGATCCAAAAACATCTTCAACTAGAACTAAACAATTCATTGCAGAAGTCATTTCACATGAAATTGCACACATGTGGTTTGGAAATTTGGTTACTATGAAATGGTGGAATGATTTATGGTTAAATGAAAGTTTTGCAACCTTTATGGCAACAAAATTTGTCGATAAATTTTATCCTGAATGGGATTTGTGGAATCAATTTGTTGAAGATGCAATGAATGTAGCAATGGGACTTGATTCACTCAAGACAACTCATCCAATTGATGTCAAAGTTAATTCCCCTGCTGAAATTCGAGAAATCTTTGATGCAATTTCATATGATAAAGGTGGATGCGTATTACGAATGTTGGAGAACTATGTTGGAGAGCCAAATTTCCAAAAAGGATTGAAAAAATATCTTTCTGATTTTAAATATAAAAATGCTAAAGGCCAAGATTTGTGGGATGCTATTGGCAAGGCTTCAGGCATGCCTGTAACTACTATGATTAATACTTGGTTAAAACAACCTGGATTTCCTCTTGTTGAAATTACTCAGGATGGTAATAATTTAAAAATCAAGCAAAAACGATACCTGCTTGAATCT
>CABXPS010000019.1 GCA_902514095.1 uncultured marine group I thaumarchaeote
ATTAGGACGGGTAGAAATATGGTTTGAAAAATATGGTGATAAAGCAGTTTTGATCGGAAGAATGGTTCCAGTTATGAGAGAAATGATTTCAGTGCCTGCTGGATTATTAAAAATGAAAATTCCTAAATTTATTTTATTCACTTTTATTGGTTCTTGTATTTGGTCATCTATCACTATACTAGCTGGATATTATTTTGGTGAAGCAATAGGTCTTACCGTTTAATTTAATATTTTTTTAGAAAGATCTATAAGCTGAGAAAAAAATTATTCTGATAAGATATGTTTAAAACTAAAGATTGGTAGGATGATTTTCCTGAACTTGAACAAGATTTAGAAGAAAATATTGTTTAGTATTATAGAAATATCTAAATCATAACACTCTAACAGATAATTGACTTGGAATTACCACGTGGAATGAAAGATTTTGTAGGTTCTGAAACCGCAAATATAGAACATATTAGATCACATTTTAAACAACTCTCAAATCTTTATGGATTTTCATTTATGGATCCTTCTCCAATTGAATTACTCTCTACTCTTGAAACAAAGTCTGGTCCTACAATTAAAGATGAAATTTATTATTTCAAAGATAAAGGAGATCGAGAAATTGCTTTGAGATTTGATTTTACTATGGGTCTAACAAGATATGCTACTTCTCAAAAATCTATGAAACTTCCTGCAAAAATTTCCAGTTTTGGTGGAGTGTTTAGATACGATGAACCTCAAAAAGGACGTTATCGATATTTCCATCAATGGGATCTTGAAATTTATGGTAAAGCAAATTTAGAATCAGAATCTGAAATAATTGAACTAACCTCTAGATTGTTTGATTCATTATTGCTAACAAATATTACAATTGATGTTAATCATAGAAATCTTGTTGAATCATACATTAACAAAATTTTTGATTCAAAAGATCCACAATTAGTAGGAGATATGTTACGTGCAGTTGATAAAATTGCAAAAAAATCAAAAGATGAAATAATTAAAGAATTTGAGGATAGATATTCTAAAGAAAATTTGGAAAAAATTCTAGAATTCTCACAAATTAAAGGATCAATTAAAGAAGTTGAATCTGTATTTGATATATCACAATTGGAATCTTGGGATGAAATTAAAGCATTATTTGAATCTCTAGAAAATAGAGGTGTATCAAATGTTAGAATTAATTTTGGTATAGTTAGGGGATTAGATTATTACTCTGGAATTGTATTTGAAGTATTTGATAAAAATTCAAAACTTGGTGCTTTAGCTGGGGGAGGAAGATATGATACATTAACTAAAGCATTCAAAAGAGATGATCTTGGTGCAACAGGAGTTGCAGGTGGTGTCGAACGAATTATTTTAACAATGCAAGAACAAAATATTATTTCAGAAATACAACAACCTAGAATTTCAGTTCTATACATTAATGATGATATGCAAAAAGTTGCACATTCTATTACATCATTACTTCGATTAAATAAAATTCCAACTGATATTGATTTGGCAGGAAGAAATTTAAAAAAACAAATGGATATTGCAAATACTGCAAGATTTACAATTATTGTTGGACCTCAAGAATTAGAACAAGGAAATGTAGTACTCAAAGATATGAGAACTGGAACTGAAGGAACTGTTTCTTTAGAAAAATTAACTGATGATCCAAAGTCTATTTTTAATTTAGAAATGCCTTAGTTAAATTCATAATTTCAGAACCGTTAGTTAGTGAACCTACTACAATACAATGATTATTTGCTAAAATCCCTGATGAGACATATGGTACTCCACCATTTATTGATGATTGTTCTACTTTCACGCCTAATACATCTGCAATAATTTCCATATCATTCTCTTCTACTTCTGGATGAATTACAGCACCTGTATTGTTTGCTTTAACTGAAACTCCTGATAAATGAGAACCAGCTATTTTTTTTTGAAGTACTTCTACTCCCATTACATCTGATATCACTTTACAATTTTCTTTTGATAATGCCGGTGAAACAATAGCTCCTTTATCATTAACACAAATTACATTTCCAAGTGCATTAAATTTAGTATCTAAAACTCCAATCTCTAAATCTGTTTCATTTTTCAAATAATCATATTCATCTTGATATGCCGTAGATGGTAGTAAAAATCCTTTATTGTTCATTACTGACAATGCTCCAATTAATCTAGTGTTGGCAATTGCTGTGTACATAATTTCGATATTCAAATATTTTGCTAGTTTATCTGCTTTAGTTTCTGCAAATCCCATTGGAACTAATCCAATTGTATCGTTAACACTGACGTAAACACCAATGTTAGGTCCTCTATACACATCATATTTGATAATATCCATATCCAGATTATTGATCGTTCAACATTATGAACGTAAGGAAACCCTTCCTGCCTAATTGATTAATTATTCTCATCATAGTTTGTTAGTTTCAACTAATTCTGTCTAGCTTTAAATAATAACTCTAAGAAAATTTCATTATGCCAATTGCAGAAAATTTTCCTGAAGGCTTAACACCAACTGGAAAAATTAATCTGGATGATGGAAATTTCCATATAATGTGGGGTCCTGGTAAAAAAACAAACACTGATGGTTCACAAGCTGAAGTGTTTGCAGATTCAGATGTTGTAGCAGCATATGCCGCAAGAAATGAAGAACAAGTTCCTCTTGGTGTAAGTGGTACTTATGTTGCAGTAGATTGGGATTCGTGTGTTGCAGACGGTGCTTGTATTGAAGCATGTCCTGTACAAGTATTCCAATGGTATAGAACTGAAAAAGATATTCCTGCAAAAGATGTTGTTGGTCAAACATTTGCAGGAACTGGTAGTGATATTAAAGATGAACGTAAAGATCTAACTGATAAAGCAGATCCAATTCGAGAACATGATTGTATTTGGTGTATGGCATGTGTATCTGTATGTCCGCCTCAAGCTATCAAAGTTGATCAAATAAATGTTGAAAAACATGAGAGTGTAGCCAAATCTTTGTAACTATAACTAATTTTTTATACTTCAAAATTTTAATTTAGTCTCGACTAATTTTCTCTAGCTTTAAATAATAATCTAGAATAATTCTAGTATGGTAGATCTACAAATACCAGAAGACTTTTGTCAACAAGGAGATCCTAAAGGAAAAACAAGCCACAGTGATGGTGAAAATTTCCATTATATCTGGGGTGACGGAAGAACTGATGGTGCAGCATTCTCAAACGATGATGTAAAGGCAGCTTATGAAGAAAGAGGCGAAGAACAAGTTCCTCTTGGAATTCATGGTACTACCGTTGCAGTCGATTGGGATTCATGTGTAGCAGCTGGTTCATGCATGAGTGTATGTCCAGTTCAAACATTCCAATGGTTCAGAACTGAACAAGATATTCCTGCAGCAGACTGCATGGATGCAACTTTTGAAGGTACTGGTTTAACAGAACAAGATGAAAGATTAGATTATACCGACAAATCACAACCAATCCGAGAACATGATTGTACGATTTGTATGGCATGTCAAGAAATTTGTCCTGAAGGAGCAATCCTTATCGAATCAGCTAATCAAGAATGGCACGAGAAAGCAGCTGGAACATATGTTGTAATGCCCTCAAGTGGGGGCGGACCTCACGCACACGATTAAAGAATTCTTTCTTTTATCTTATTTTTTATATTTCATTATCAACAGATTTTAATCACTATTTTCAAACATTTTTTGCCGAGGTCGCTTAGCCTGGTAGAGCGCGGGCCTTGAGAGCCTGTGTGCGCAAGCACGCGGGGGTTCGAATCCCTCTCTCGGCGTTTTATTTTTCTATTTTTGCAAGTTCTGCAAGCATTGCAGATAATTGAATTTCTGAATTTGCTCCAACTAAAATCCTATAATCATACTTTGCAATTACTTCTAAAATTTCTGATAGTTTTTCATGTTTGGATTTAAAAACAGCTGAGTTAATGTATTTGAGAAAGTCTGATACTGACATTCCATAAACTTTAATCAATTCAATCATTTTCTCTCTTGATTCTATTACATCACCTGATAATGCAATTTTTAAAACATCATCAACATCTGTTGTTTTAGTTAGCCCTGCTGATGATTTTACAGTTTCTTCAGTAATTTCACCAAGACTTGCTGTTGCTTGCATTAAATTAATTGCATGTCTTAAATCCCCTTGCGAATAATCATAAATTGCTTTTAGACCATTTTTATCTGTCTTTATTTTTTCTTTTTTAGAAATCATTTCTAATCTATCAATGATGTTTTCTTCTGATACTGTAGTAAACTTGAATGTGGCACATCTACTTTGAATTGGATCAATAATTTTTGAAACATTATTTGCAATTAAAATAAATCTGCAAATTTTAGCAGTATCTTCTATAATTCTTCTTAGTGCTGTTTGAGCATCAGAAGTCATTTCATCTGCTTCATCTAAAATAATAATTTTAAATGGTACATCTGATAATCCTGCAAACCCTGAGAATTTTTTTACCTTTTCTCTAACCATTCCTATACCTCTTTCATCTGAGGCATTTAGCTCTAGAAGATTACCTTCAATGTTATTTCCTAGAATTTGTCTTGTAATACATAATGCAGTAGTTGTTTTACCTACTCCTGCGGAACCTGAAAACATCAAGTGTGGCATATCTGTTGGATCTTTGATTAAAGCCTTCAAACTACCAATAATTTCAGTTTGACCTACAATTTCTGAAATCTCCTTTGGTCGATATTTTTCTACCCACATTCCTGTTGCAGACATATGTGTATCAAAGCCTAATCCCATTAATAAATCCGAATTGGTTATTCTACTATACTCTATCTTAAAATGAAATTACTTCTCATGACTGATAGATTCAGCCTGTGATTAATTAGGATCAAATGATCTCACTAAATTGTTAACAGAATTGATCGATCCGATACTTGAGGATCTAAAAATGATAAGTGATCTCACATGGAAATTGAAGAAATAGAAAAAGTGCATACTATAGGATACCGGCTAAAGGATGCTAAAGTTACAGTTAATCAGGATTTTAAATATAATGTGGCTGGAGTCAAAATTGAGGGTGTTCAAGGTGATACAAATAACATGCCTCAATGGATTGGAAAAATCTTGAATGATGGCGGAATAGGTACAATGGATATGCCTGATATGATTACTGAATTAAAACAAGCATTATCTAAAGAAAAAATGGTTGGAGAATATCAGTTATCTGCATTAGAACCTCATTTCTATATTAAACTAAAACAATCAATGAAAGAATTGAATCGAGATGATTTTGATAAAGTTGAAAGTATATTGTTAGAATTATTTAGAATGCGAAGAGGTAAAATTGTAAAGCTTGCAGATTCTATTAAACTAAATTCAGATATTTACAAACAATTAACAGTTGAAGAAAATATTTTCTACAAAACTATCTATGACAATAGTAAAGAATTTGAAAATCAAGTGAGAGGAAATTCAAATGAGTAGTCAAACTAGTTCATTTACTGATTCTGCTTTATCTGATAAAGTAAAAGAATTCCTAACTCGATTTAAAGATAAGCAAGGCAATTACACATATGTTGATGCAATTGATGCAATGATGCCAAAAAATGCAAAATACATTGTAGTTGATTATAATGATCTTGTAACTGAACCTGAAATTGAAATAATTTTTTCTGAAAACCCTGATAGAATTTTTGATGCTTTTGGAAGAGCAATTAAAGAAGCATTACAAACAAGATTTCCAGAATATGCTGAAAAAATTAAAGAAGAAGTTCGTGTTAGAATAGCAAATTTTCCACTTGAAAGAAGTTTAAGACAAATTAATGCAGAAACAATTGGAAATATTACTAGTGTTTCAGGAATGGTTGTTAGAGCATCAGAAGTAAAACCACTTGCAAAAGAATTAATTTTTGTTTGTCCTGATGAACACACTACAAAAATAATTCAACTAAAAGGAATGGATGCAAAAGAACCTGTGGTATGTGATAATCCTAATTGTAAACAACGAGATTTTGAATTAAAACCTGAAGCAAGTAAGTTTATTGATTTTCAAATTCTTAGATTACAAGAACTTCCTGAAGATTTACCTCCAGGACAATTACCTCATTATATTGATGTTACAATTAGGCAGGATTTGGTTGATAATTCAAGACCAGGGGATAGAATTATTCTTACAGGAGTGGTTAGAGTAGAACAGGAGTCTGTTACTGGAGTTCAAAGAGGTCATAGTGGATTATATCGATTAAGAATTGAAGGAAATAATATTGAATTTTTAAGTGGTCGTGGTTCTAAAACTGACAGAAAAATTGGTAGAGAAGAAATTTCTCCAGAAGAAGAAAAACGAATTAAATCTCTTGGCCAAAGTTCTGATGTTTATCAAAGATTAATTGATTCATTTGCTCCACACATTCAAGGTCAATCATTGATCAAAGAAGCTATTTTGTTACTTATTGTTGGTTCCAATCAAAGACTGTTGGGAGATGGTAGTAAAATCAGAGGAGACATTAATGTATTTTTAGTTGGAGATCCTGGTACTGCAAAAAGTGAGATGTTAAAATTTTGTGCAAGAATTGCACCACGAGGTTTGTATACTTCTGGTAGAGGTTCAACAGCTGCAGGACTTACAGCTGCTGTAGTTCGAGATAAAACAGGAATTATGATGTTGGAAGCTGGTGCAGTTGTACTTGGTGATCAAGGTTTAGTAAGTATAGACGAATTTGATAAAATGAAACCTGAAGACAGAAGTGCACTACACGAAGTTATGGAACAACAATCAGCAAGTATTGCAAAAGGTGGTATTGTAGCTACACTAAATGCTAGAACATCAATTTTAGCTGCAGCAAACCCAATGTATGGAAAATATGATCCTTTCAAAAATATTACAGAAAATGTAAATTTACCTATTCCATTGTTAACTAGATTTGATTTAATTTTTGTTGTTAGGGATATTCCTACTAAAGAAAGGGATATGCAAATTGCAAAACACATCATTCAACGCAATACTAGTTCAGGAACTGATAAAAAATCTGTAATTGAAGTTGATTTGTTAACTAAATATCTCTCATATGCAAAACGTGGTACACCTGAATTAACAAAAGAGGCAGAAGCAAAAATTCTTGATTATTATTTACAGATGAGAAATGTGGAATCTGAAGAAATGATTACTGTAACTCCTAGACAATTAGAGGGAATTATCCGACTTTCAACTGCTAGAGCCAGGCTACTCATGAAAGATAAGGTTGAAGAGGAAGATGCTGAGCGTGCAATTTTCCTAATCCAAAGTATGCTTGAAGATGCAGGCGTTGATGTTAATACTGGTAAAGTTGATCTTGGTGTACTACAAGGAAAGCCAAGAAGTGAAGTATCAAAAATGCAATTATTCATGGATATTCTAAAAAGTCTTGAGGGTGACAATAAAATTGCCGTTGAAGAAAGAGCATTTGTACAAGAACTTGAAAAAAGTGAGAAATTTACTGAAGAGGAAGCAAGAAATTACATTCGAAGAATGCTTAGAGAAGCATCTATTTATGAATCAAAACCCGGTCATTATAACCGAGTATGAAAATAGAAAAACTTGATCTAGATCCTAAAGTAATTGATTTTCTAAAATCTGAAGGATATGAAGAACTTTTTGAACCCCAAGAACAATCTGTAAAAGCAGGATTATTTGATGAAAAAAAGAATTTTTTGATCACAATACCTACTGCAAGTGGAAAAACTCTCATTGCAATGTTAGCAATTCTTTCACATCTTTCAAAACATAAAACTAAAGTTGTTTACCTTACTCCATTACGTGCATTAACTAGTGAAAAATTTGAAGAGTTTAAAAAACTAGAGAAATTAAATTTAGGTCGAAAAATAAAAGTTGCATTATCTACAGGAGATTCAAAAGAAAAAAAAGAGAAATTAGAAGATGCAGATGTAATATTTCTTACAAATGAAAGCATGGATGCAAATCTGGCATTTCAGAAAGATTGGATTTATGACATAGGATTAGTAGTTTCTGATGAAATTCATCTAATTGGTGATAATACACGTGGTCCTACATTAGAAATTATTCTCACCCGATTTAAATCTGGATTTATTGGAAAAAATCCTCCTAAAATTATTGGACTTAGTGCAACAATATCAAATAGTAATGAACTTGCAGATTGGTTGAATTGTGAATTAGTTGAGAGTACATTTAGACGGGTTCCATTATCTGAAGCTGTTTACAGTCGACATATTATCACAAATCAATATAGAGAAGAAACCGAGGGAAATTTTGCCAAAAATCGTCAAGAATCTAGGCATCCAAAAGCTTGGATTGGGTTAGGATTAGATACTGTGGCTGAGAAACATCAATGCTTGATATTTGCAATGACTAGAAAAAATGCTGTAGCATGGGCAAAAGAAGCTGGATTAGATGTTGTAAAGGAGCTTAAATCAAATCAGAAAAAAGAATTAGAAAAAATTTCAAAGAAAATTCTTCCAAAAGAGGATTATGATAATACAAAATTAACTAGTGAATTAGCAAAAACAGTAAAAAATGGCACGGCATTTCATCATGCAGGACTTGATCAAAGATGTCGTACAATAATTGAAAATGCATTTAAAGATAGACACATAAAATTATTAACTGCAACTCCAACTTTAGCTGCCGGTGTAAACTTACCAGCACGTCGAGTTGTAATTCCCAGTGTAATGAGATACACAAATAATGGTTTGGAAAAAATTAGTATTTTAGAATATAAACAAATGTGTGGCAGAGCTGGAAGACCACAATATGATGATATTGGTGAATCAATAATTATTGCAAAAGGATATCCTGATGAAATACTAGAACATTATGTTGATGGTGAACCAGAACCATTGGAATCAAAAACATTAGATGAAGATAGTTCTTTAAGAATTAATTTACTTGGATTTATTTACACTGCATCTAAATTCAATCCGACATCTTACGAAAAAATAATAAAATTCTTTTCACAAACTTTTGCTGCCTATCAACTTTCTGATGATTCTGTATTGGAAAAAAAGATAACAAAACAACTTGAAAAATTAAAAGAGTATGGAATGATTACTGATGAAAATGGCTTTGAACCTACAAAATTTGGTATTCGAATTTTTTATTTAAGAATTGATCCTGAAACCGCATTTGATATGACTGGTTACATTGAAGATTATCTAAGAGGAACAAAACATACATTTGGAATATTATACATGATTACAAATCTTCATGAATTTTATTCACAATATCCTATACCTGATAAATATCAAGGCGATATGGATGATCTTATTGATCCAAATGAAAAATTATACAGAAATCAAGAATTTTTAAGGGAATACTGTTTCAAAAGTCTATTAATTCTTTACAAGTGGATTGATGCTATGACTTATCAAGATATGTCAGACCATTTTGATGCTGAACCAGGTGATATATTCTATATAAAAGAAAATGCAAAAGATTTAGTCTATATTTTTACAGAAATTATTAAATTTTGGAGAGATTATGCTAAAGAAAATAAACAAAAAAAGATTGTATCTGAATATCAGAGTCTTATTGATGAATCAGATTTACTGAAATTACAAATTCAGCATGGTGTTCCAGAAAAATATCTTGAATTAGTAAAAATTAAACAAATTGGACGAGTTCGTGCTCAAATTTTATACAAAAATGGTTTCAAAAATCGTCTTGATTTAGAAAAAGCGAAAATAGAGAAATTAGCAAAAATTGATAAAATTGGTTTAACCATAGCAAATAACATTAAAGCTGAATTAACGAAGATTAGATATTGATTGAATTAATTATCCCTGCAATAATTTCTTGTATACTTGCATTTTTTGTAGTATATTTCACTACTCCGCCATTAATCAAAATTTTGGTAAAAAAGAATTACACTGTAAAAGACATGAACAAACAAGAAAATGTAATGGTTGCAAGACCTGGTGGAATATCTATAATATTAGGAATTGTTGTTTCAGAGATTGTTCTTTATGGATTTTTTCAACTAAATGAAATACTTGCAATAATAATTATAACTACAGCAGCATTTGCAATTGGTTATGTTGATGATAGAAAAGTAATGGGAGGTTGGTTTAAGCCTCTAACTCTTGCAATTGCTGCACTACCAATTATTTTTCTTGGTGCATATAGTTCAGATCTTGCATTTCCATTATTTGGAGATGTTCAAATCCCATTATTGTATCTTGGATTGATAATTTTTATGATTCCTATTACTGGAAATACAATTAATTCTATTGATGTTTTTAATGGTGTTGCTAGCGGTTTTATGGTAATTGCAAGTTTCACATTATCTATTTGTTTATTTATTTTACAAAATTATGAAATTGCTATTGTTAGTTTGCCTTTAGGGTTTGTTTCATTAGCATTTTACAAATATCATAAAATACCAAGTAAAATTTTTCCTGGAGATTCTGGAGCATTAACATTTGGTGCTATGTATGGTGTTATTGCAATTGTTGGGGGTGTAGAAATTATTGCAGCTATTGCACTCTTACCTGCTGTAATCAATTCATTTTTGTTTCTATCAAGTGTAAAACGAGTAGTAGAACATAGACAAATCAAAGGAAAACCTGTTGAATTTACTAGTGATTTTAAATTAAAGGCTACAAATGATAAAACCGCACCAGTAACTTTAGTAAGATTAATTCTTGCAGGTGGTCCATTAACTGAAAAACAAGTTGGATTTGCAATTTTCAAACTTGCAATATTTTCTGGAATCTTAGCTATTATTACTGCATTTATGATGGGTGTTTCTCTTTGAAGTCTGGACTTTATGGTTTTTTATTTGCAATGTGGGGGTTGATCATTATTGGAGGTGGTATAATGGTTGTTTTGTTAGGTCCGTTTTCAATACAACAATTTGGTGATTTTCATTGGTTAATTGCATCAGGAATTAAAGTAACTGTTGCTTTGTTCTTAGTTGTAATCTGGATTTTAATTTTATCAAAATTAAAAAATTATATCTTCAAAAAAGAATTGAATTCTTAACTATCTATCCATTTTTTTTGTTTTTTATCATATTCTTCTTTACTATATCTTAGAAAAGCTGGTGATCCTGCAACAACAGTATTTTCTTCAACGTCCCTTGTTACAATGGCACCCATTGCAACAACACTATTTTTCCCTATAGTTATTCCTGCTTTAATCACTGCACGTGCACCAATTATTGCATTATCTTCAATTGTAACTCCTACCATTTTGTCACACATTGGATATGGGTCGTTTGTTAAAACAGCTGCTGGACCAATGAACACATTTTTTCCAATTCTAGATAGTGGTGGAATGTATGCTTGCCCTTCAATTTTTGTATTATCTCCAATTTTTACATCATAATCAATATGTGCAAGGGATCCAATTTTTACATTATCTCCAATTTCAACATCATCGCCAACATATGAGAAATGCCAAATTTGGACATTTTTTCCAATTTTTGCTTTTTCAGAAATAAAATTTGTAACCATTATCTCACAAATGCCATGGATTTGCCTTTGTAATAATTTTTTCAGGTAATTTGTCTTTGTTATTGTTTAAAAATTCCATTTCGTGCTTTTTGTCTCTAAGATCATCTGGTAACATTATTGGAATTTCTTCCATTATTGGATAAAATCTAGAACATTTTGGACAAAATATTGCACCCTCAATAACAACCTCATTTTTTTCTTTAATTTCAAATAATTCTAAGGGATGATTCTTGTCTATTGGACATGCTAGTATTTCCATCATTGTTTTATTCATTTTAACTCCAGATAAATTGGGGTTCCTTTTTGACTAGATAAAAGTGCAGCTTCTGCAATCTTTGTAACATTGACTGCTTCTTGTGATTTGACAACTTGTTTAGTTTTATCTCTAATGGCATCTAAGAAATTTTGAATTTCTCGCATTAATGGTTCTTCTTTTTCATTTTTGATATTTTGAGTTTCTTCATCTTTTTCAACTATAATTTCTTGAGTGATAAAATCTGATGAAATAATTGCTTCTGTACATACTGCACTAAATTTTCTAACTTTTTTTGGTGTAATCCAATTAGATGAAATTATTGCAACTTTATTATTTTTATATCCTAACATGATACTTGCAAAATCTTCATGTTCATGCTTAATTTTTCCTGCACGTGCAAAAACTACTTGGGGCATATCATTAAACAACCAATTTGCAGTATCTATGTCGTGAACTGATGTATCATAGATAATTCCAACATCTTTGATATGTAATGGCATTCTATTTTCTCTATGAAATTCAAGCATCACTAGATCTCCGTATTTTTTTTCATTAACTATTTTTTTTACAATATCAACTGCAGGGTTGAATCTTTCAATATATCCACATGTTAGAATCACTTTATTTTTTTCTGCAAGTTTAGCAAGTTTTCCCCCATCTTCAGATTTGTATGTCATTGGTTTTTCTACAAAAACATGTTTTCTAGCTTCCAATAATTTCATTGCAATTTGTGTGTGTGTTGATGTTGGTGTGACAACAAATGCCCCATCAAATTCTTCAGAACGTAATAATTCATCTAATGATTCATAATTATTTACCGAATATTTTTCTCCATATTCTTTACTTTTATCTGGATTAACATCACATATTGCTACAAGTACGCCTAACTCTGATAAAATTCTGGTATGATTTTTCCCCCATCCACCAGTTCCAATTTGAACAATTTTCATCTAATAAACCTCAGTCAACCAATGAGCATAATCTATATTTTTATTCATTACTATGTCTGAATACTCTTGCATCATTTTTTTAGTAATTTCTCCTGGTTTTCCATTGCCTATTTTTTTAGAATCCATAGAAATTACTGGTGTAATTTCTGCAGCTGTACCTGTTAGAAAAATCTCATCTGACATTATTAGTTCACTTCTCTTGAAATTTCGTTCAATTACGTCCATGTCTAAATCTTTTCCAATTTTGAGTACTGCATCTCTAGTTATACCTTCTAATGCTGAAGATGATAATGACGGTGTAATTAATTGACCTTCTTTTACAATGAATATATTTTCCCCTGGTGCCTCACTTACATTTCCATTTTGATCAAGTAAAATTGCTTCATCTACGCCAACTCTTTTTGCTTCTTGTGTAGCAATAATTGAATTGAGATAATTTCCCCCCATTTTTGCTTGTGTAGGTGTAGAATTATCTGAGAATTTTCTCCAAGATACTATTGCTGTGGTAATGCCATTTTTATTAAATAAATCCCCAAATGGAAATGTAAAAATTGCAACATTTGTTGGAGATTTTTCTGTTACATGAAGATTAATCCCATAATCTCCTACAAAATAAAATGGTCTAATGTAACAGGATTTTTTAATATTATTTTTTTTACAAATTCCCATTACTGCATTAGTTATTTGTTCATCTGTAAAATTTAATGAAATGTTATAAAATTGACCTGATTTTCTAAATCGTTTTACATGTTCTTCTAATCTAAACACATGAAGATTTTTTCCATTCCAATATGCTCTAATTCCTTCAAAAATTGATGTTCCATAATGAAGAGCATGAGTAGTTATTGGTATTTGGGCTTTTTCTGTAAGGATGTATTTTCCATCAAACCAAACATATTTTGATAAAGGAAGTTTCATACAAAAGTTTTAGACAATCTCTATTAATCTATTTTCAATTAATTTATTGATTTTATACTAATGATTTTTTTATTTTTTTGACCAACCTTCTTTAGGAAATTTCATTCCTACGACTCGTGTAGTCATATCTTCACCAGATGAATATTTTTCTATAGTTTTCCATTCATCTTCAATAATTTTGACTATTTCTTTTGGAACATCTTCTTTCCAATTAGAATTTTTTTCTAATACTGAATCATATAATTTCTCTTTAACTGATGCTGCAGATAGAGATTTTCTTTCACCAATTTTTGGTTTTAATCTGTACATTTTCAACATGTATCCTTCTGCTTTATCACCAGTATATGAAAAATAATCTCCTTCAACTCCATTAAGAATTTGTTTTCTTAGTTTCCATGATTTTCTTCTTACTAATGGGGGGAGATATTTTTTAAACGGCGCTAGAAAAGCGTAATCATCAGTTATTTTAATTGAATCTCCAAAAATTGATTCAAGCATTTTTTTTCTAGTTTCAAAATTAAATGGAAAACTTTTACTGTTTACTTCTCTATCATCATACTTGAAAATAACAGGCATTACTTTCACAATATCCGCCTCTTTTTTCAATTCTTTAATGATCTCTACATGAGCATTTGTTACTGGATTTAGATGAGCAAGGTATAGGGCTGTTGTCAATTATAATTTCTAAATAATTCTCATATTTCAATGATTAATTTTATGAATAATTCTATCCGTATGATTCGTACTTAACTTCAAAGCTTCCATCTTCACGTTTATCGTGTTCTGTGATGAATCCTTTGGGCTTTAAAAAGTCCATAACTCCATCAATTGTTCCTTGCCAACCACAAACATAGAAAATTGTATTTTCTTGAGTAATTTTATCGCCAATTAATTCTTCTAATGGTGACATGTCTGTACCTCTAGGTCTTAGAAATGTTTCAACTCTTCCTATTTGACCAGCCCAACTTCTGTTAAACCATTCTTGGGGTCTACTAATTGCTGCTCGATATTTGAAATTCCATTCATCCTTGCCTTTTGCAACACTTTCATCCTCAAGACCAGTTAGCAAATCTTTGTAACTTAATTCATCAACGTAACTTGCACCATGTAAAACAATAATCTCTCTTTTATCATTAGTATCATGAAGATGTTGTGCAAAACTGACAAATGGTGCCAATCCAGTTCCACCGCCAATACAAATTATTCTTCTTGTATCTTTTTCACCGTTTGGTAATTCTTCACTAATTCCTAATGCTTTACCTGTAGGTTTTAACCAAAGAATTTCGTCGCCTTCTTTTGCATTAAATATTTGTGTAGTTAATCTTCCTGGAAGTGGTTTTCTAACCCATCTAATTACAAATTCAATATACTCTTTATTTTCTGGATGAGATGCAATTGAATATGCTCGTCTAACAATTTTTCCATCATTTGCTGGATTTGGTAAACCTAATGTGAGAAATTGACCTGCTTCAAAATCTGGAACTGGACCATCATTTGGAACAATTCTCATTATAACCAAATCCTCTTTTAATAATTGAACATATGTGATAGTTGCTTTATTATCTACGACCATGACAATTCAATCAACATATTGAAGTTTAAATATATTGTGATAATTTCATTAACCTAATTTTTTAAATCGCTAAACGTTAATAACCAATTTAGAAAATATTATTCAATCAGCATTCTGATTATTGGGCCGGTCGTCTAGTCTGGTAGGATAGGTGCATGGCATGCATCGGATCAAGGGTTCAAATCCCTTCCGGTCCACTTATTTTTTTTAATTTTAATAATAGATTTTTTATTTGCTGATCATCATTTTTTGAAATTTCTTCAATTTTATTTTTTGAAATTTTGGCATTTACTTGAATTGCTGCTTGTAATGCACTTTTTTGTACCTCTAAATTAGAATCTGAAAGTAATTTTAAAATAATATCTGTAATTTTATCTGCTTTTAGATATCCTAATGCTCCAATTGCACAAGACCTTACCATTTCATGCTCATCTTTTATTAGTTTTATTATTTCTGGAATTGCAATTTTTTCATTTCGATTAGCTAATACTAGTGATGTAAAACCTCTGATATTTTTATTTGAAGAATTAAGATTATTAATTAGAATTTTAGAAATTTTATTTTGATTTAATAAAAGTGTGTTAAATGCTTCTCCTCTAACTTGAATATCATCATCATTTAATCTTAAAATTATTTGTTCTATTATTTTTAAATTATTTGTATTATCTAAAGTTTGTAAGATTTTAATTTTATTTTCAGCCTCTCCTGATTCTAATATTTCTATAATCTTTTCCATACTAATGTTAAATTCTATTTTGAACTTAATAATTCTTAAATTTTTTATAAATATTCTAAAAAATTCATTTTAACTTTAAATTATTGTTAGATCCTAAACTAATCATGTCCACTGAAACTAGAGACACCATATTCATTGGTAAGAAACCATTGATGGCCTATGTAACATCGACGCTAATTCAATTAGCAAATATACCATCCGTCAACATCAAAGCTAGAGGACTCAGTATAGGTCGTGCTGTAGATGTAGCTCAAATTGTTGCACGAAAAACTGAAAATGCCGGATATTCTATCGGAAATATCAAAATTGATTCTGAATCATTGGAATCAGAAGATGGTAGAACACGAAATGTTTCAACAATAGAAATTGAAGTAAAGAGAAACGCAGCTTAATTGTACTTTACTTAAAATTTTTTATTTTCTTTTTGAAAACTTGTACTTTGTTTCCATTTTTTTGAATTTATCCAGTTCCACCAAATTATTGAATTGATCAAAATTTACTACTTTTTGTTTATATTTTACCGTGGTTCCGGTATTTTTTAATTCTTGTAAAATATTCATTGTTGCAAACGTATTTGCAAATAATACTGATAATGGATATAGTATTATGTTGAATCCAATTTTGTTTAATGTTTGTGCTGAATTCATTGGCGTCGCTCCTCCTTCAATCATATTTGCAACTAGTGGAGATTTGATCTCTTTTCCAATTTTTTTCATTTCATCTAGTGATCTTGGAGCTTCTATAAACACAGCATCAGCTCCTGTTTTTTTATTTTGAATTCCTCTTTCTATTGCTGCTTCTAATCCTTCTATTGCTCTCGAATCTGTTCTAGCAACAATAATGAAATCTTTATTTTCACGTGCATCAATTGCTGCACCAAGTTTTTCTGTATATTCTTCTTGTGATATGACTTCCTTTCCTTGCATATGTCCACATCTTTTAGGCCATTTTTGATCCTCTAGAAATATGCCTGCAGCCCCTGCAGATTCTAATTCTTTTACTAATTTCCAAACACTTAGTGCATTACCATAACCCGTATCTGAATCAACGATAAGTGGAACTGAAATTGCATTTGATATTCTTCTTGCATTATCAACTGTTTCAGTTGCACCAATAAATCCATAATCTGGCATTCCAAATAATGTTGCTGACGTACCATATCCAGTTTGAAACATTGCATCAAATCCCACTTTTTCTGCAATTTTTGCTCCAATTGCATCATATACACCTGGTATGACAAGAGGTTTTTTTGATTTTATCATTCTAGATAACTTTTTCATAGATTTCTATTTTCTTTGAATTATTTATGATTTTAAATTATATTGTTTTATAATTATTTTTTAAATTATTCTATTTTAATTTCTTTACCCGCTTTTACTATTTTTTTTCCATCCATTTTATTTAATTCATCTTGTAGAAACTTTTTGTATTTCTGAGTTTCCTCATCTGTCATGTTTGTTATGTTAGAACTTAGAATGGATCCCATTGAAGAAATTTTTTCAAGCAAGTCTATTGCAACAAATCTTCCTACATTTCCTAATCTGAATAAAACTTCTAATTGATTTTTAACAATGTCATTAATCTTATCAACATCATGTGCTGTCTCTGCCCCTTTTTTTGTTAATTGATATCTTCCGTCTTTTGTTTCTTCAATTAAATTCTCATCTAAGAGTCGACCTAATAATGGATAAATTAATCCTGGAGATGGTTTCCAAATTCCGTTACTTTGTTTTACTGCATAATCAATAATTTCTTTTCCAGTGTATGTTTTCTCTTTTAATAATTCCAAAATAAAATATCTTGAAAACCCTCTTGGAACTGAACTTCCTACTCTTTGAAACCATTCAGAAATCATCACTAGTGATATCACTAGTGATATATTTTAACATTTCTAAATATGCCTGACATTACTTCATATTTAACCCAAAAATAGTGATTTTGTATTAAAATGGTTAATTCTTTAGAATTTGATCTAATTATCTGTGGTTCAGGACTTGCTGGATTACGAGCTGCAATAGCAGCTGCAAAGAAAGGCCCACATCTAAAGATTGGAATTGTTTCTAAAGTACAAGTTATGCGTTCTCATTCAGTTTCCGCAGAAGGTGGAACTGCTGCAGTACTTTTTGAAGATGAAGGTGATACAATTGAATCTCATGTTTATGATACTGTAAAAGGAAGTGACTTTCTTGCAGATCAAGATGTTGCTGAAAGATTATGTGTTGAAATGCCGCAAGAAATTCATCAACTAGATCATTGGGGAATGCCTTGGTCTAGAAGAGATAATGGTCAAATTGATCAAAGAAATTTTGGTGGTTATAGTTTTCCTAGAGCAACATATGCATCTGATAAAGTTGGTTTCTTTGAAATGCAAACTTTGTATGATACATGTCAGAAATATGATAATATCGAATATCTTAACGAATGGTTTGTAACATCAATAATTCATGATGGTAAAACATTCATGGGTGTTACTGCAATTGAATTATCTTCTGGCACATTTTATACAATTAAAGGAAAAGCTCTAATCATTGCAACTGGTGGTGCTGGACGTTTATACAGCTTTTCAACTTATGCTTTATCTTCAACTCCTGATGGATTGGATATGGGATTTCGTGCTGGTATGGCATTAAAAGATATGGAATTTGTACAATTCCATCCAACTGGAATTTTACCTTCTGGAATATTGATCACTGAAGGTGCTAGAGGTGAAGGTGGTTATCTACTTAACAACAAAGGAGAACGATTTATGAAAAATTATGCTGCTGGAAAAATGGAATTAGCTCCACGTGATATTGTTTCAAGATCTATTATGACTGAAATTGAACAAGGTCATGGGTTTAAACATGAAACTGGTGTTGATTGTATGAAACTTGATATTCGACATCTCGGTGATGAGAAGATTAAAGAAAAATTAGGTGGAATTAGAGAAATTTCAATTAAATTTTCTGGAATTGATCCTGCTAAAGATTTGCTTGACATTAGACCTGTTTGTCACTATATGATGGGTGGATTGCATACTGATATTGATGGTGCAACTGAAATTCAAGGTGTTTGGGCTGCAGGTGAGGCTGCATGTAATAGTGTTCACGGTTCTAATCGTTTAGGTGCAAACTCAACTTCAGAATGTATTGTTTGGGGTAAAATTACAGGTGAACTGGCAATTGAATATATTCAAAATAAGACAACATCAAACCCATGGCCTCATCATTTAGTTGATTTGGAAGAAAAAAGAATCTATGATGGAATATTCAGAGGAAATGGCGATGTAAATCCATATGAAATTAGACAAGAACTAACTGATACTTTGAATGACAAGGCATATGTTTATAGAAATGAAACTGATCTCGTTGATGGCTTGAAGAAAGTTCGTGAATTGAAAAAACAAGCTTGGAAACATGTTGATGATAAAGCAAAAGAATACAATACTAATTTTGTAAATGTTATGGAACTAGATTCCATGTTTAGAGTTGCAGAAGTAATTTTAGTTGGTGCAATTAATCGAAAGGAATCTCGTGGTGCACATGCAAGAACTGATTATACTAAACGTGATGATGCAAATTTCTTACATCATACACTTGCATATTATGATCCAAATGAACCAATAATGAAAACACATCCTGTGACAATTACTAAATATCAACCAGTGGAGAGAAAATATTAAATGACTGAAGATGAACATCGCGAAGGCATCAAAGGAATGGCAAACCCTGGTCGTTATGGAATTGAACGTGTTGCATATTTGTTAATGCGTTTAAGTGGATTGGGATTGTTAGGATATTTTATTGCACATATTTATGAAACAAGTAATATTTTACGAGGTCGAATGGGTTGGGATGAATTTCTTGCATTAACTCAAACTACTGAAGGACATATCTTTTTAGCACTTGTAATTGGAATGTGTGTTTTTCATACTGGAAATGGAATTCGAATTATGTTGGGACATGGTGGTGTTGGTGTAGGAAAACCTACTAGGCCTGATTATCCATATGATCCCGCATCACAAAATTATAGGCATAAAATAGGAATCTACTCTTCCATTCTTCTTGCAGCAGTTGCAATGATGTATGGATTAGCAGTAATGTTTGGTGAATAAAATGAAAGAAAGTACAATAATGAAAATTCACTATGGAACTGCTTTAGCTGCAGTTGGCTTAGTTGCGGTCCATATTTTGATGCGTCTTACAACTGGATTTGCTGACTCTTTAGAATATGAGAATGTTTTAGCTAATTATAGATCTGTTCCATATGTTGTAATGCTTGAATTAATTTTAATTTTACTTTCAGTTCATGGATTTAATGGATTAAGAGTTATCTTGTTGGAATTAAAACAAGGTAGGGTATATGAGAAAGCCGTATCATATGGTTGTGTAGTTGCAATGATTGGATTAATCGGCTATGGCTCAAGAACAATTATTATGACAAATATGGGAATGGTATAGAGATGGCTCAAGTATCTAGTATTGCAGATGAACAAGTATCAACTCCATTATCTACATCAAAATCTATTTTACTTAGAATTTCCAAATTTAACCCTGAATCTGATGATTCACCTAAATTCATGGAATTTAATGTATCTTATGAAAAATGGACAACAGTGTTGGAAGCAATTCTTGATGTCAAAAAGCATTTTGATCATTCTGTAGCTGTCCGTTATTCTTGTAGACAAGCCACATGTGGATCTTGTGGTATGTTGATTAATGGAAAACCTCGACTTGCATGTTTTACTAAAATTAGTGAATTAGATTCTGATGTCGTTACAGTTGAACCTATGAATAATTTTCCAGTAATTCGTGATTTGACAGTTAGATTTGAAAAATTATTTAATACACATCAAAAAATTAAACCTTATCTAATTCGTGATGATACTGATCTAGAATCTGATGAAAGAGAATTTCTACAATCACCTCAAGAAGTTGAACAATACATCCAATTTGCCAATTGTATCAAATGTGGATTATGTAATTCTGCATGTCCAACTATGGCTACTGATTCATCATTTGTCGGACCTCAGGCATTAGCACAAGCATATCGATATGTTGCTGATAGTAGAGATAAAGGAAGAGATACTAGATTAAATATAATTGATGAATCTCATGGTATTTGGAGATGCCACTTTGCTGGTTCATGTAGTCAGGTATGCCCAAAAGGCGTTGATCCTGCAATGGGAATTCAATTTCTTAGAGGATATCTGTTAGGCTTTAGAAGTTAATCTGATTTTTTTGGAAGTTCACCTAATTTTTTAGGATTAGGACTATTGTTAACCTGATTGTTGATTTGTTCTGCCATAAAGTGATTTGATACATTCACTTTGACATCTTCTACACCATCTACTTTCAAAAGATAATCATGAACATCCTGACAAATTTTGAAACCAAATACTGCTGGACAGAAAGGACTAGTTAGATGCAAATCTACCTTGACATTGCTATCGCTGATATCTACCTCATCAATTAATTCTAATTCTACAATTGATGTATTGATTTCTGGATCTACAATCTTTGATAACTCATCAAAAATTTTGACCCT
>CABXPS010000020.1 GCA_902514095.1 uncultured marine group I thaumarchaeote
ATTTTTTATTAGCACTCAATTTTTAATTCCTATTACTACAAAATGACTTTGTCTTTTATTTAATTTTTCAGGTGTTTTCCTTGTAAATAGTCCTGAAATAATTTTTCAAGATCATCATCAGAAAGACATTTTTTAATTTGTTCAACCAAATCAGGTTCCTCTATTTCATAACAATTCATCATATCTTGAGAATCTTTGAAAATTAACATTGCCTTATTTTTAAAGATGCAGTGATAGAGTTTTTCTTGTTCCATTTTATCAGGATTAAAATTTACACCATTTTCATCAGCAGATACAGGATAATCCATACTGATAGTAGATCATCTCAATATTTAGACATTAACTTAGCAATTTATCTAATGTCGAAATTCTAGATAATAAATTACTTATAATTAAATTCAAAAATTATTAATTCTAAAACATATTAGAAATATTTGAAAATGCTAGAATCAACTCTTAAATTTATTAGATGTCTGAAATGTAATTCGAATTTAAATGTAGAAATTTATAAAGATAGGAATGAGATCGATGAAGGAATTTTAAAATGTGAAAAATGCCAATTGAAATTTCCAATTATTGATAAAATTCCAATTATGTTTATAGATTTTAAAAAATATATTTCGGAGCATAAAATTTTAAGTGGAAAATTATATAAATTAGCCTCAAGTAATGAAATAAAAAATTTTTTGAAATTATCATTGAATAATGTAATTTGGAATAAAATAGATAAAACAGAGATAGAAGAAAGGTGGGCACAAATCTATAATACTAATAAAAATAATGAATTTTATAAAATAATTAAATCATACCTCGGAACAATTCCCAAATCAAAATTAGTTTTAGAATATGGTTGTTCAATTGGGATTACAACTAAACATATTTCAGATTCAAGTGAAATGGTTTTTGGTATTGATAAATCTTTTAATGCTATTCATCTTGCAAAAAAAAATCAAAAAAATAATTTAGATTACATCGTATCAGATTTTGCATCAACTCCATTTAAAAATAAAAAATTTGATGTGATTATAGGACTAAACATATTAGAATTAATGGAGCCAAATATCCTATTAAAACAAATTTCAAAACAAATATCATCAGGATACATCATGATTACAGATCCTTATGATTATGAACGTGGGATTAATTCAGTAAAACATCCTATCAATGAAGTACTATTACGTAAAAATTTGAGAGAATTAAAATTTAAAATAACTAAAAAAACAGAAAAGCCCTCATTCATACCATGGAATTTGAAACTTTATGATAGAGCAAGTCTAAACTATAAAGTAGACATAGTTATTGCAAAAAAATAATTTTTTGACCATAATTCATTTTTAATTCAAATAATTTTAATTTTTAAAAATTAGTACAGTAGTTAATAAAGAAAATCAAAATAAATTTAGAAATATACAAAATACAATAATAATCAAATAAACAGAGATCAGTATTGGGAAGAGTAGTTTTCCACATAGATTTTGATTATTTTTATGCCCAATGTGAGGAAGTTAGAAAACCAGAATTAAAAACAAAACCAGTATGTGTTTGTGTATTCTCAGATAGAGGTGCAGATAGTGGTGCCATTGCAACTGCAAATTATACAGCTAGAAAATATGGAGTAAAATCAGGGATACCAATTTCATTTGCAAAAAAAAGACTTGAGCAAAGAAATGATGCAGTATTTCTACCAGTAGATTTTGAGTATTATTCTAAAATGACTGAAAAGGCAATGGAAATAATGAAAGAAAATGCAGATATTTTTGAATATGTTGGAAGAGATGAAGCTTATTTGGATGTTACAAAAAGAGTAGAAGAAAATTATGAGAAAGCAAGTCATCTTGCTCAACAAATAAAAAATAGAATAAGAGCAAAAATAAAATTAAGTTGTTCAATAGGAGTTTCTTCAAATAAATTAATTTCAAAAATAGCTTCAGATTATCAAAAACCAGATGGTTTAACGATTATTGAGCCAAATAAAATTGAACAATTTTTAAAACCACTAAACATTAGAGTCATACCAGGAATTGGGAAAAAAACAGAACAAAGATTTAAAGAAATGAATTTAGAAACAATTGAAGATTTAAAAAAAATAGATGTATTTACGTTAAACAAAGAATTTGGAAGAAAAAATGGAACTTACATGTATAATGCCATCAGAGGAATAAATGATGATCCAGTAAAAGAAAAAGAAGAAAGCATACAATATAGTAAAATAACAACTTTGAAAAAGGATTCAAAAGATCATGAGTTTCTATTAGAAAATTTGCAAGGATTATGTAAACAGGTACATGATGTAATTATGAAAAATAATAAAATGTTTAAATCAATAGGGATACATTTTGTACAATCAGATCTAACAAATAAATCAAAATCAAAAATATTAAGAAATTCAACAAATAATCTAGAAGAATTAGAAAAAAATGCCGAGCAATTACTACTAGATGCATTAGATAATCAGACAATGACGATTAGAAGATTAGGAGTAAAAGTAGCAGAACTTACAGAAATTAAAGGCCAAAGGGACATTACAAATTATTTTTAAATGAAAAAACTTAATTTTTTAGATTATCAGATTCTAATTTTTTGAGACGTCTAGATTCTATGACTATCACAACCAAAATAAAAGCAAATAGCCATGGCAAAAACATTATTTCACCTGCAATTTTATGATATTCTTCCCATGCAACTGGATCAGTAGTAACCTTGAGAGCGTACCACGATAGTGAAAAAATACGAATTAAATTAACACCTATTGTTCCAACAATACCCAAAATAAAATAAATAATTTTACGATTTCTTGGAATATTCATTTTTAACATGAATGCACCAATTACTAATGAGAAAATTATGATGCTGTGAACTCCAGCAGAAGGCCAAAAAACTTGAAGCGCCATTGAACCGTGATCACCACGTAAGAACATTATATTATCACGAGCTATAGCAGTTCCTAAATCAAGGAAAGTAACTAACCAAACATTAGCTTGAACAAAATAAGGAACAACATATTGTAATGGACCAAGTGTATCATATGGGAAAAAGGCATCTAATGAAAGAATTATTGCAGTTCCACTAAGAAAAATTGGGCCAGCAGGTGCAATTCTAATCCATCGTTTTCCAAAGAAAATAGTTAACCCAATAACAATGAAAATTGCCATGACAACAAAATCCCACATCCAAGTCCAAGAATAAATTAATTGGACATCAAAGTGTGTCGCAGATTCAATAAGAAATTCTCTTAAACCATATTCTAATGAAATTAAATATGAAATTGCCAATAATGCAATAGGAATCACAGAAAATAATCGTTTTTTAGAAATAACAATTTTTAAACCAATTAATTCAGCAACAACAAAAACTAATGCAAAAAAGTAACCACCTCGACCTTCATTCCAACTCCAAGCAATTGAATCAGGAAATGCGATCATTGCAAAAAGAATTGGACTAGAAATTATGAAAATTCCAAAGAAAAGATTCCAATTTTGCATGTAATTTAATTTAAAAATGGTAAATAAATATCTGAACTTTAAAATTTTAGATCAATAATTTAAAGATAAAAGATGAATAGAAAATCAGTCTTCTGAATCTTCTATATCTTCAACATCAGGATCTCTCCTGCTGGGTCGTATTGGAACATACATTATTGTCACATTAATCAATATGATGAACTAGGTCATACATTCCAAGGTTACAAAAATTTGTCTAATAGGTGATTTCTAATCCACCAAAACTAAAAGTTAACTTTACATTCAGTTTTGAGTGATTTAATCGTTGTAAAATAAGTAATTACAAGTATAGCTATAGCAACCACTCTAATTGGAATTTCATAATTTGTTAGAAAGGCAGTAGCAGTAGCTCCAACAGAACCAAAAGTAGAGATCACAGCAAACCCAATAGGACCACAGCTACATGCACCTGCTACAGAACCTATAATGGAACCAAAAATACTTCCACTCATTTTTTGTTTTGAATTTTTAAGATTAGTTATTCTAAATAGATTCATAGGAATAACTAATGCAGATAATGCAGAAAGTGTTATTATTAAAATAAATCCCAATTCACTTCCAGAAGGAATATGAGTTACAAAATAAGGTTCTAAGAAAATAAATTCAGAAATAAGTAATAAAAGTACCATCATAGATGAAAAAATTATTACAGACAATGCAAGAAATTTAAAATTAGAAAAAATAACTTTAAAAATTTCTATCATTTAGATCATAGAATCCAAAATTCTCTTGAATACGGAAAAGGGTTGGGCTCCACCAATTTGCTGTTGATCGTAATCAGGACCAACTATAAAAAATCCAGGGGTCCCTCTAACACCATTATCTCTTGCTTGTTGGGAATTATACTGTACACGTTTAGAATATTTTTCGGAATCAATACACTCATTAAATAATTCCATATCAAGATTCAAATTAAACGCAAAAGCTTTCAACCGTTCAGGATTTGCCCATCCATTGTCTATTTTAGATTCTTGTGAAGTATAAAGTGAATTATGATATTCCCAATACATATTTTGATCATCTGCGCAATAAGTTGCCTGAGCTGCTTTTGGTGAATCCTTACCTAAAAATGCAAAATCAACAAAAACTAAATTTGCTTTTCCAGTTTCAATATAATCACGCATGATCATAGGCTTGGCATTATGAAACCAATTATAGCATTGATGACATTGATAATCACCAAATTCAACAATAGTGATTGGAGCTAAAGGATCACCCAAAATTGGAGAACCTAAAGCAGTAGAAATACTTCCATGAGTTCTTGTCATGTCAACATCAAATGTTTCATTATTAGATGAAGACATGGATGCTACAATTACAATAATTATGGAAATTACAATTATACCAAGGATTCTACCTTTTTTATTCATAAATTAAAACAATGAAAATGAGTTAAAAAAACCTATTCCATATTATGAGAGAATTATCTTCTAAATATATTTACAAATTTACCAATTATCGTATCAATTGGGCACACATCACACGGAATTGTAGATGAATGTGTATCAAGATGTTTCAAAAATTTTTCACGAGAGTTTAAAATTAAATCGCATTTTTCACAATAAATTTTTGTATTATTGGAATCTGAAAATTTTTTCACAGTTAATTATTAGAAGAATTACATATAAAGATCATGTTGAAAATCAATAAAAAATTAGAGATAATGTATTCTCATATGGACATTTAATTCAACTTGATATTGTGTTATGAATCCGCAATGGGTACAAGAAAACATATTCCCTTCTTGGGGTTTAGATTCATTTTGAAGAACTTTACCATTTACAGAAGTAATGTTGATGAATTCATTATTAGAAATTACAGCAAAATTTGAACCTTGATTAATAGAATCAAAGTATTCCTTTATTGCAGATATTACTAATTCAACATCTAAAATATCATCATCATCCAAAGTAGATAGAGTAAATTGATGACGTTTTAATGTAGGAATGGCTTCAACCTTATCTGCAACATAAACTAATAATTCATTTTGAACAGATGAAACATCTTTACAATCAATTGTGAGCATAAAATTCTAGAAATTGACGAATATTTTAGTCTAACAGTAATTTGAAAATGATTTTATGTATTAAAATCACAAATGAAATGAGATGGGAAATTCAGAAACATTTGGGGTTCAAAAAGGACACGGAAAAGAAATAGTAGAGTGGTTAAATGAACAATCTAAAAAACAAAATAACAAACTAGAAGCAAGATTATATGATTATGAGATTTCAACAAAAAATTTTGGAGACTTTGAAATGTTTTCATGGATGGGAGATGTGCAAATTGCAAGAAAAATGATCATCAAAGCAAGTAAAAAATTCAAAATCAAAGTAATTGAAGGAGGGTATAAACCAAAAGATAAAATCTTTAAAATGAAAAAATTGGATTTTGCCAAAGTCAAAAAAGGCGATAAGACCATAGGTCAATTGGAGTTTGCAGTTTCACGATTTGGAAATGGCCAATGGGAAATACAAGATGAAGAACGTCATTGATTTTAACGATAATTTGGAGATGATTTGATGAAAATAGGAGTTATAGGAATTGGAATGTTAGGAGAAGCAGTGGTACTAAATTTACTAACTTCTGGATACGATGTTGCAGTGTACAACAGAACAAAAGAAAAAACAATTGAAGTTGAAAAAAAAGGTGCAAAGGTAATGGATTCACCAAAAACAGTAGCGGAAAATACAGAATTAATAATCATCATAGTAAAAGATTCAACTGCTGTAAGAGAAGTAGCATTTGGAGAAAATGGAATTATTAAAAGTAAAAATGAAAAATTAATTGTGGCAGATATGAGTACAATTGACTCAACTGAATCAAAAAAGATTGCAAATCAATTTCAACAAAATCATATTCAAAAATTAGAAATTCCAGTCATGGGAGGACCAAATGTTGCAATTATGGGCAAATTAGTAATGATGGCATCAGGACCAAAAGATAGTTTTGATCAATGTAAAACTATATTTGAAAAAATTGCAAATAAAGTATTTTTTCTAGGAGAACAAGGCACAGCAAATTCAATCAAATTAGCAATGAATTTACAAATTACAATGTTAGCCTTGTCACTATCAGAAGGCATAACATTACTTAAAAAAGCAAATGTAGATCCAAAAATCTTTTTAGAAGTTCTAAATTCAACATATTTCAAAACAGGAATGAGTCAAAATAAAGCATTTAAAATGATAGATGGAAATTATAATGCAACCTTCACATTAGCAAATTTAAAAAAAGATATTACAACTATGACAAATGCTGCTAAAGATTTAGGAATAGAATTACCAATGATAAGTAAAGCTGAAGAGATTTATAAAAATGCAATAAATGAAGGATTAGGGGATTTAGACTATACAGGGATTATAGAATACATTAAAAAAATCAATAAATAATAATATTCTTTAAGATTGAAAAACTAAATGTGTCTTTTTAGATATCTACGATAAGAAAATCCAACTACAATCATTGTAATTCCAGTAATGGCACTCCACATAGCAAAAGAAGCAAGATCAAATTCGGACATAAATTATAATATATTTTGAAACATCTAAAGTTTAGGATTATAGGAATAAATCCAACAAATTACCTACAGAATAATTATGAAACATGTAAATAGATTTAAGATAGACAGAATTTATGCCTGAATTTAGATGTGAAGACTGTGGAAAACGTCTATTTCATGAAAATGAAACAACCCTAGAAATTGAAAAAACAGTTCATTCAAAATTTTGTAGAAAAACAAAAGGTGAAACACATAGCTATATGCACAGAGATCTAGCACATATGGAAACTTTTGATGTAGAAAGAGAAAACGATACAACAGGCGAACCAGTACTAAAAAAATAAAATTTGGAACTATCCTCAAAATTATATTCTAGAGAATTATCATTGAATTGGATTGACTGAAGAGTATGATTATGACTTAGTTGTTGTAGGTGGAGGTCCAGCTGGATCATCAACAGCATTTACTGCTGCAAAAAGTGGAATAAAAGTCGCATTACTTGAAAAAGAAAATTCAATTGCAGAAACAGTAAGAACAAGTGGTGTTACATGGATTGAAAGCATTAAAGAATTTGGAATTCCAGATAATTGTTATAATCCAATTAAGAATTTTTCATTTGTTTCACCAAATAATGAAGTGACCATTAGTGATTCAATTGCAACTGCTGCAGTATTAGATGTAAGAAAAACATATCGATGGTTAACACATGAAGCTGAAAAAGCAGGGGCAGATATTTTTGTAAAAATCAATATCAATGAAGTAATTAAAAATGAAAATAATGATATTGTAGGAGTAAGCGGCACAGGGCCAAATGGGAAAATAATATTTCATTCCAAAGTAATTATTGATGCCACAGGATTTACTTCTGTAATTTCAAAGGCAATGGGTTTTGTTACACAGTGGAAAAGATTTGGAGCAGGGGCAGAATATGAGGCAAAAGTAGAAAATGTTGATCCAGATACATGGTGGTTAATGGTAGGACAAGAATATACTCCTGCAGGTTATGCATGGATATTTCCATTAGGAAATAACATTATAAGAATTGGAGTAGGAGTAGGTAAACCAGAATCAGACATAGACCCAACTCAAAGGCTTAAAGAAATAATAGAAAAGCAATTAGGACCAATAAAAAAATTAGGAAAAATAACACCAATAGAATTCCACTACGGTTTAATTCCAAACGATGGTTTATCAAGAAAAACAGTTTTTAATAATTTAATTTTAGTAGGAGATTCTGCAGGACAAGCAAATCCATTAGTTTTAGAAGGAATTAGATATGCAATAAAATTTGGCAGAGTTGCAGGTAAAGTT
The DNA here is from genome assembly GCA_902514095.1 of uncultured marine group I thaumarchaeote. Lineage (GTDB taxonomy): Archaea > Thermoproteota > Nitrososphaeria > Nitrososphaerales > Nitrosopumilaceae > Nitrosopumilus. Next base: position 8,314 of record CABXPS010000020.1, read on the forward strand.
GCATCTGATGCAATAAAAAATAAAAAAACAGATGCAGATGCATTATATCCATATGAGGAAAACTGGAGAAATGCAATCGAGTCAAAAATTAATTCTGCAGGAAAAGTTCAGGATAGATGGATTGGATTATCAGATAAAGAGTGGGATAAAGAACTAGACATAATTAAGGAATTAAAAACTGAAGAATTTTTGGATTTCATAAAGGCAGATTTTGGATTATCAAATATGCTCAAATTAGCAGTCAGTCATCCAAAATTAGCAGTTAGACAACTTTTCAATTTAGTTAAAGGAAAATAATTTACCAGTAAAAATTATCAAATAATTTAAAAAAATCATGCCATAGCAACTGCATGAATGCAGAAGCCAGGCACAATTCTAGGCACAGATACGGTCTGGTTGGTCGATTTGGGCATACATAATGAATGAAACTGCTCACAAGTCAATGTAGAACATGTTTTACAAATCATAGATGTAAATTTGAAGCAATGTAAACAATTTGTTGCTTCAATAAGACATCCACCACAATTTCTACAAGATTCGTCAGGCAATTTCTTTTCAAAATAATTTATTTAAAATTAGTTATAAGGAGCACGTAGAATTTATTCTAATCAATGATTAGTATCAAGAAGATTATAATTGAATAAAAAATTAAGCTAATCATGGATGATGTAAGTAAAAAATTTGATGATTGGGCAATAAATGGAAAAGCAGAATCGATGGAAAAAGGACACGGAGTAAATGTTTTAAAATTTCTGAGAAAAATTTCATTTAACAAACCTTTTTCATTTTTAGATGTAGGGTGTGGGAATGGATGGGTCATAAGATATGTATCAGATATGCCAACATGTAAAAAAGCAACAGGGATTGATAAAAGCAAAAAAATGATCATGCAAGCAAATAAAAAAATAAAAAATAATAAAGAAAATTTTGTGTGTACAGATATAGAATCATGGGAATACACAGGAAAATTTGATTTTGTTTTTGCTATGGAGTCAATATATTATGCAGATTCAATGGAAAAAGCAATTAAGAAAATTTACAAATTACTAAAACCAGGAGGACAATTCTTCTGCGGTACAGATTTTTACACAGATAATAAAGCCACAACAAAATGGGCAAGTATAATGAAAATTCAAATGCATTTGCATTCAAAAAAAGAATGGAAAGAATTTTTTAAAAATACAGGTTTCATAACAAAAACAAAACAAATCAAAGATTTGAAAGGTAATGAAAAATGGAAGAAAGAATTTGGAACATTATTCATCATAGGCACAAAACCTACAACGTAATATTCAAATCATATTAGAAAGTAGCAAATAACATGTGAGCTGGAGCACGACACGCTGCTACGGCAGAGGAAACTCCTCCCTCCATACAGGAAATGTGATCTGGAGATAGATAATCAGAGATGATTGGCAACGGAGCAGAAAAGAATCCAATATGGCGCACAGTGATGGTGAAAACCTGAGGTTTCCATAAAAGGAATGAAACAGACGACCCACATGGAGCAAAGCCAAACAGAACCTTAGGATCCTGTACCAGGTTCAGGTAGGCTGCAAAGCGAAATATCGTGAAAACAGAAGGAGGGTTACTCCCAGCACACATATTTTTATTTAAAATTAGATTATAGATTTTTTAAAATCTTAACTCATTTCACGGACTTGTTCTTTACAAATATCTGCATTACAACGACAAGTTGCATCACATAGGCATGAACCTTGCATTTCACAATCACATTCAGAACCAATTTCTGCAGATGCAGCACATCCGCATGCTGCTTCTTCACCACTTGATGGCATAGTTTGTTCAGGAACAGTTTCTTGTGGAGTAGTTTCTTGTGGAGTAGTTTCTACTTCGCCATCATAAACACTTCTTGTTGTTGCATAATCAGTATCATTTTTCAATTGTGCTTCACCTCTATTGGTTTGATATCCACCAGAAGATTCACTTGTTTGATATCCAACAAGATTACTAGGATCAATACCTTGTTGTCCAGTTGCTGTTTTCTTCATTGCTCTACTACTAAAAATGAAAAATCCAATACCAGCAATAGCTGCCATTCCAGCCATTCCATAAATAATCATAATTGGGAAACCACCAGTTGATGTTGTCATATAATCCTCAGGAGGAGTAGGAGTAACACCAATAATTTCAACACCATCTAAAACATCTAAAGCACCAAATCCAATTGAAGACAAGTTTGCTGTATCAGAAGATTGAACACTTCTTACAATGTAAGTTTCATCTGCCATTACTTCAGCTTCAAAGACACGTTCAACTTGTCTACCTTCTCGAATACTACTTTCACCCATAGTCCAACTAGATACAACAAAGCCTTGAATTGACTCATCTAATCCAAATGTATTTGCATCTGCATTAATTCCAGTTGGATCAAATAAGAAATGCCAATTAGTTAATGGTTGTTCTAAAATAAAACTAGCATTGATTAATTCTTTATTCAAAATATCTTCAGCTTCAGTATTTACGAAAGTATTGTAAAGAATTGGTTCTTCAGTTTTCAAAATGTCTAAAGGAATATTAATTTCCATACCATCGATTTGAATTGAAGATGTAGTGCTTAATCCTCTCCATCCCAAATCAACTAATTTCTTTTGAGAGTCTTCAGTAATAATATAATTAGTTATAGTTCCCTCTAAAATTACACGATAATCAATAGATGTTTGAATATTTCTTCCTTTAAGTTGAAATTCATAAGTTACATCCAAGTCAGAAATTCTTGCTTGACTTCCATCAGATTGAATATCAGCATTTAGTTTATTCATTAGTTGTTGAACTCCAGGATTTGTTGCATCAGCCATTCCAGATACATTCCATTCAGTTCCACCTAATGCATCAAACAAATCACCACCATTTGGATATTCAATAAAAACAGTTTTGAGATAACTCATCTTAAATGGAGATTCGGCATTATTTGGATTTAATGTAACATCTAATTGTGCACCAAATGCAGGAGCACTTGTACCAATAACAATAAGACCAGCAAGTAATACGGTTAAAAGAATAGCCTTAGTCACGACTAAAATCCACTAAATAACCGTAATAAACTTATCCTAATTTCCTAGAATAAACCATAAGTCACAAAATCAGGATCTTCTAAAAAGTAATATGGAGTAAGCATATGGAGAAATTGTTTTAGAGGATATGATATGATTACAGTACTAGCAGGAGGAACAGGTTCGGTTAAACTCGTCAGGGGTTTAGTAGCCCAACACGATAAAGTCAACGTAATTACCAATGTTGGAGATAATTATTGGTTATACGGACTCTATGTATGTCCAGATATTGATACAATAATTTATGGTTTAGCAGATCTACTTGATCAAGACAAAGGTTGGGGAATTAAAAAAGACACATTCAACTTTCTACGTCAAATGGAAGTATTTGGAGAAGATACATGGTTTGGAGTTGGAGATAGAGATGCAGCTACACATTTGATTAGAACTAATATGTTAAAAAATGGAAAAAATCTTAGTGACATTACAAAATGGATGTGTGAAAAATTTGCAGTAACTGCAAACATTATTCCAGTGACAGACAATACTGTTGAAACAAGAATTACCACAAACAAAGGAGAATTACATTTACAAGAATATTGGGTGAAACATAGAGGAATGGATCCAGTAGAAGGGATTCAATATATTGGAGCAGACAAAGCAAGACCAAATCCAGAGGCAATAAATGCAATACATGATGCAGAGATGGTCATACTAGCACCAGGAAATCCACTAACGTCAATTGGTCCAATGCTACAAATTAAAGGAATTAGAAAAGAATTATCAAAAATCAAGAGGAAAGTTATCGCAGTAAGTCCATTAATTGGAGATAAGTCAATTAGTGGTCCTGCAGCAAAATATATGCAAGCAGCAGGAATAGAATCAAATGCATATGGATTAGCAAAAATGTATTCAGATGTATGTGCAAATGTTATTGTAGATACAAAAGATAAGACACTAGTAAAGAAAATTCAAGAATTAGATATGAAAGCATATGAAACTAAAATTACTATGAAAAATAAATTAGCAGAAGACGCATTAGCAAATTTCATTTTAAAACAAGTGCACGTTTAACTTGAAAATAGCAGCAATTATTCCAGTTAAGACTTTTTTAAATGCAAAAACACGTTTAGATTTACCCTCAGAAAAAGTAGAAGCATTATGCAAAATAATGCTAGAAGAAATATTACAAGTATTATCCATATCACCTAAAATTGAAAAAATAATTCTAGTTACAAAAGAGAAAAAAGCTATAGAAATTGGGGAAAAATTCAATACAATTACAATAATTGATGAAAAAGAAGAAAGTGTTAATCAGGCAGTTTCTCTTGCAGATGAATATTTACTAAAAAATAATTTCAATGCATCAATTGTATTTCCTCAAGACATACCATATATCAAAACACAAGATATTGATTTTATGTTAAAGTATCAAATGCATCCAAATTTTGCAATCATAATACCATCACGAAAATTTGATGGAACAAATGCTCTTGCAAGAATGCCAATTGATCTAATGAAAACCCATTATGATGATGACAGTTATAGGAAACACATGACAACTGCAAAAGAAAATACACTAAATGTCGCAATGGTGTTCGTTAAGCGAATAATGTTAGATATCGATGATCAAGAAGATTTAAAAATTTTATTAGAACAAAATGAAAAACCAGAACTTGTAGAAAAAATTAAAAAAATTTTAAATTAAAGATTTTTTAAATAAAATTTATTTAAAAATAAAATAATAATTGCCAAAATTCCTGAAGCTAAAAATAAAAATTCTAATGATAACATCAAAGAGTTAGAAAAAGCGACATCTAAAGAAACATAATTTATTTGAGAAATAAAATGAGCATATGCAAAAATAAAATAATTAGTTGCCCAATGAATTAAAAGAGAAGCAACAATTCCATATCTAAGATACACCCAACCTAAAATGATACCACCAGCTGTTGCCTGAGCAAATTTACCTTCACTCCATGAATCACTAAACGCAATATGAGCAAATCCAAATAAAATACCTACAAAAATAATTAAGAAAATTGCTTTTTTAGAATCAAGTATATTTAATGAAGAAGGAGTCCACAAACATTTTAGAAAATAACGTATTGAGGCTCGACCAGAATACAATGCAAACAATGGAATTCCAACTAAGAGTATACGAAAAACAAATTCTTCCAATAAAGGTGCAAGAGAAACATAAAAAAATTGAATTAGATTATTATCACCAAGAGGAGGGACAGTTATTATTCCAAAGGACTCTTGAATGAAGTTAATTAATGCAGAAATTAAAACGAGTATAGATAACCATTTTGTTATTGCAAACATATAATTTAATTGGACATCATATTTTCCAACAGAAATTATGGATGAAATAGATTTTAGAAAATGTTGTTTAGGTCCAAGAATGGAAATTACAAAAATGCCAAGATAAAACACCCATAAAATAACAAAAACATCCCCAATACTTACATCAAAAGAGGATTGGTAGAAATCAGTATTATGAAAAATATCTAAATGTGTAATTGGATAATCATAATTAATACCATCACCAATATCAGTTTCAAATACAATATAGATTCCAATAGGAAAAGAAATTAGAAGTAAACCAAAAATTATAGATAATAAAGCAGTAAAAGGAATTCCAAGTAATTGAATTATTTTATTTTTATTTTGCAATTTTGTTCTAGTGAAGTTCTATAGTATCTTCTGCAAAACCTAAATGAACTAGAGTTTCCTTAATTGTATCTCTATGATCACCTTGTAAGAAGATATAGCCTTCTTTTGCAGTTCCACCACAAGCATATTTATTTTTAAGATCCTTTGCAACAGTTTCTAAATTATTTAATTTTGGATCTAATCCTTCAATCATAGTACCTTTTTTCTTAAATCGTCTAGTTTCTAAGCGAATTATAATTTTAGTACTATCTTTAGCAAGTTCTCCACATGCACACAAGTCTTCAGGAAGACCACAAGTATTACAAATTACTGCCATACGTTCGAAATAAATTCAATGATACGCACTATTAAGCCTTGTTTGAATATGAAAAACTAAAAACAATCAGATTTTTTAAATACCAAAATAAGAAAAACCCATGGCAGAAGAACTTAGAAAAAAAGCTGCTGAAATGCTATTAAATGGTGCAACTTTACTCAGTGAGCCATGTCCATATTGTAAAGGGGTGAGAGTCATGAAAGAAGGGCATGCATTATGTACAAATTGTGGACGGGTACCAGAAAAAAGAAAAATATCAACAGATGTAATTCAAGAAAAAACAGAAACCCCCCTAAAAAATACATTACAAAAAAAATTAGATGTATTATCAAAAGAATTAGAACAAGAAATCGATCACGAAAAGCAACAATCTATACTCAAATCCATCAACCTAGTATTAGAAATGATGGAAAAAATCAAATAGAAATAATAAAGTTTTTATGTCAAAATTTATTTTTCTGAATCATAATGGCAGATAAAGCAGCCCCACTTCCAGCATCAAGTGGAGGACTCATGAGGTTCTTTGAGGATGAAACAAAAGGTTTCAAAATGGATCCAAGAATAGTAGTTTCAATTCCAATTAGCTTAATTGCAATTTCGTGGATAGCTGATCTATTTTTTGCTCCGTGAAAAAACAATGGAAAAGGAACAAGACGACGTTTCAAGTATTCACAACAGATTTTCGCTTACACTAGTTAATCCAGGTTCTCATTATTTTTCACTAGCAGCATCCATGGGAGTGGGTCTAGTTATTGTACTTGCAACATATTTTGGATACCTCAACAATCTAAACTTAGAAGAATTCTGGTACAGAATACCAATGGTTTTAGGAGTATTAGCAGTACTTCAAGTATTAGATAGTAAATTTTCAAAGAAAAAAGAATATTCAAAATCATTGCATTCATCACTTTTTGGAAATATGTTATGGGTAGTTACAATCCTTATGGGAATATTATCAAGTATTGTATTATCTAAAGAAATATCATTATTTTTCATAACATTTGGAATGATATTATTTGCAAGTTTTAGAATAGGAATCTATACAACAACATTAGGGTTAAGTCTAAAAAAAGCATGGGCAATTGCATTCATACAACCATTAGCAATGTTTCTAGTATTAATTCCACAAGAATCATGGTATACAATTCTAAGTGATCCGATTGGCATAGCATATGGATTTGCATTTTTAATTATTGCAAGCGCATGGTCAATAACTACAGATAGAGCAGGAAGACCAGGAATGGAAAGTACACATAAAACTATCCAAGCATATCTTGCATCACAAGGAAATGATTTTGAAGATGCAGAAGAATTAATGGAACAACATGCAACCGAAACAAAAGTAGGAACATCACAAATTAAATTTTCATCAGAAGATGGAAATAACGAATTTAGAATGGTTTTACCTGAAATACACCCAGGACCATATCATCCAGTAGGAGGAAGTAACATTCCATATCTAATTTATAAAAATTTATCATCATCAGCAATGGTAATGCATAGTATTTCAGATCATGCATTAAATCTTCCATCACGAAATGAAGTAGATATCTATCTAAAGAATTTAGAAACAAGTCAAGTAAAAGAAGAAGGAGTGAAATGTACAGAACCAGTAGTTGTACAAATCAACAAGGCAAGAGTTACAGGTATGCTTTTTGGAAATAATCCATTACTATTACTATCATTATCCCCACACGGTATGGAAGATATTCCAAGCTATATGAAAAAAGAGATTGAGCAGTATGGAAAAAATAGAAATTTTACAAAAATAATGACAGTAGATTGTCATAATGCAATGGGTGAGGAGATATCTCAAGAAGATGGTGAAGATATGTTAAAAGCTGCCAAATCATGTTTGGATTCATTAATTACAAAAGAAAGTTTTCCTATAGAATTTGGATACGCCAATACAAATGATATGGATGTATGGACAGAAGATCTTGCAAAAGGAGGACTTGGAATGACGTGTTTAAAAATTAACAATAAAAAATATTTTCTAGGATGGGCAGATGCAAACAATATGGAAAACGGAGTCAGAGAAAAGATTATAGAAAAATTTTCAAATGAGGGATTTAATTTATTAGAAATTTGTACATCCGACACACATTATGCAGCAGTTAAAGCTAGAAACAGAAATGGATATTATCAATTAGGACTAATTACAGGTGCAGATAAACTTTCAAAATGGTTTATGGAAATTGCAGAAAATGCACAATCCAACATAAAATTAGCAAAATATGAAATTTTAGAAAATGAAACAGAAGTAAAAGTTATGGGTCAAAGTATCTATGAAGATTATTCCAAAGCTTTAGAAAATTCACTAAAAATTACCAAAATATTTGTAATTGGTAGTCTGGGATTATTCATCACTAGTCTGTTTCTATAGTTTTCATCTGATCAATATTTCCATAAAACTCGTCAATGAATGAAGAAAATTGAAAAATAGGCACGATTGGAACTTTATCAATAAAATCAATTTTATCCTGATATAGAGTTACAATTACAGGAACAGCCATAGAACCTTCAGTTTTAGTAACATATTGTTTGGTCCGTTCAATTTGTTTATTGACTGCAGATGTTAACGATGACGAATTATATCGTTTCCAATGTTTGCAATCAATCAGTATTGCAATACCTAAACGAATTCCTACAACATCAATTTCCATCCTAGGTTTTGTTAACATTAAATTTTTTATTACAGCAAAATTTTTTGAAGATAAAATTTCAGCAGTTAATCCTTCAAAATCTCTCCAATCCAATGCAATCGAAATTTCATCTAGAGGAAATCCATTTTGTAGTAAAATAATTGCAATTTTTAATTTATCACCATCTTCAAAATAATAGAAATTATCTTTTAGAGTTCCAATATCATTATTGATAAAATTATTTAAAATATCCTCAGAATCATCCTCATTAATTTGAGTTACCTTAGAAAAATCTTTAACAGATACACCACCTTGAATGATTCCATTTAAACCAATAATCATTTTTGGATGAATTTTCAATTATAATTTTTGAATAATAGGATGGATATAGGTTTTAGGTGATTAAGAAATCAGTTAATTATCATATAGGTTTTATTACAAGCATTAGAAAATAACAATATGAAAAAAATGCTAGTAATCATACTAGCTCTTTCAATTATAGCAATAACATATAATGAATCATTTGCAGAGAAAAATACTTTTGTAGATTCAATAAAATTTATTCAATATTTAGATGAAAATACAGCATTAGAAGAAGTCAGAAATGGCAATCTTGACATGTACTATTATCGAATTTCATCAGACAGGTTAGAAAATAATCAAGCAAGAGAAGGATTGAAAGTTTTTGATTCCACAGGTGGATCATATAGTCTACTAGTAAATCCAGCAGAATCTGAAAAATTTAATCCATTTTCAAATAAGGATGCAAGGTTTGCCTTGAACTATTTACTAGATAGAAAATTAATTGTTAATGAATTAATGGGAGGGTATGGGGCTCCAATTATTTCATATTATGGTCCAACTGATCCAGAATACCTCACAATAATTAAAGAATTAGAGTCATTTGATTTTAAATATAATCCCACATTAGCTGAAGAG
>CABXPS010000021.1 GCA_902514095.1 uncultured marine group I thaumarchaeote
GGGCGTAAAAGTATAGTCCAAAAAGAAGTACATTCAGTTACCACTGAACAAGCTCAGTGGAGATTAAAAAATTGGAAAATGATGATCTCTAATTATCGTAGGAGAGGATATAGCTACCCTACAATTTCTCGTATTAAAAAAATCTTAATTGAAAAAAGTAAACAAAAATCTAAATCAAAGTAATTATTTTTCTAAATAAAAATATCTGATCTTCTTTCTGTTACTTTTTCTTTTAATGATGTTGGGACTTCTGGAATTGATGATTTTGTTTGTCCTGCAATTACATTATGTGCTTCTTCTAAAATTGCAAGAGTATCTGAATTTGTTTCAGTACTTACACTAAAGTTATCTTCCATTCCAACCGATGATCCTGCCATTACGTCTCCTAGTATTTGTGATAAATCTTGCATTGAAGCATTTGCATCTGGCATAATTCCACTTAGAGATGGACTTAGTCCTTTAATTATCGACATACATGGACTTAATGTTACTACAACATCTCCAAGTTCTGAAACTGTATCTAATCTTAATTTTACTTGCTCCATAGATAATTTTGCCCCACTAACCATGTTTTTCATTTTTCTGACTTGAGTTAATTCTCCGGCATATGCTTTTGCATAAGCTGGTTTGTTATTTCTTTGTGCGTTTACTACTCTTTCAAATATTTTGTCATGTTTTGCTTGTAATTTTTCATTAATTCCTGATAATTTTGAAATTTGTACTTCTAATTTTTTTTGTGCAAAATTAATTTTATTTTTTATTGGTTCCTCTGGCTTTACTCTGCCCATCACTTTTTTGGTTATGCTTTCTCCTTCTGTTTTATTCCAAGAATTATTCAACATTTTAATTTCGCTGAATTTAATTGATTTTTTTCTTTTAAACAGACTTGTACCTCTTGCTAGTGTACCTTCAGTTACACTATCTGTAGTTACACATTATCCAAAAGTAAAAGTAAATGCTTTAAATCCTTTACCTTCAATCTTTATCTCCATTGTATGGGATATGCTTGTTTCACTGTTTATGATGTTATACATCCCTGCATTTGAAACATCCATTTTGTTTCCGAAACTGATGTCAGAACCGGCATATTTTTTAGTTAATGCTACTCCATCGAGAAATATTTCTAATTGTGCATTATTTTTAGTAACAATGTTTACTTCTTTTGCATCAAATGATACAATGATCGATCCTACTGCTTCTGTTAATTGCATACTGTCTTCATGATTTTTCCAATTTCCAATTGGATAAAATTTATTTAATTCGATATTATTTGGTTCACTATATTTTACAATCCTTTCTGGTTGAAATCCTTCGTTACTTCCTAATTGATTTCTATTCTGTGCAAATTTATAGCCAAAATATAATTCTGGAGTTCTAAATAATGTGTGTTCAAATTCCTCAATTGTTACTAATTTATTTTCAGATATATTTTCAATACCCAATGCTATTGATCTCTCATTAAGTAATTGTTGTATGACTTTTTCTGTTTCTTGATAAGAGCCTTCACCGATATGATCGTATCTTAAATTTCCTTCATGATCTGCGATATATTTTCTCGGCCAATAACTATTTTCAAATGCTTTCCATGTTTCCATATTGTTATCCATTACTACTGGATAAGTAATTCCGTACTTTTTAATTGCAATTTTTACATTTTGTGGATCTTTTTCAAATTCAAATTCGGGTGAATGTATTCCTATAATTAATAATCCTTGATCTGAATATTTTTCATCCCATGATGTGATGAATGGTAATGTTCTGATACAATTAATGCAACTATATGTCCAGATGTCGTATAGTATTACTTTGTTATCCATTTTTTTTGTTAATTCCTCAGATGATATGTTAAGATAATGTGATATGCCTACTAAATTTGGAGCTTTTTTAATTCCTGAATCTTGATTTATTGATGCAGATTCATCCAGTCCTATGAATAATACAGCTAAAAATATTATTACTACAATAATTATTCCACCAAAAATTATACCTGTTTTAATTTCCGCATTCATCCTAACATCACAATCTCGTTAAGTAGTGGAAAATTTGCAATATATGCAAGTTGATTTGTAAATATTAAAATTCCCAACAGGATAATGAGCCCTCCTAAGACTATGTTATAATATTTCAAATGTTTTGTCATGGAAGAAATAATTTTTGTTGATTTAGAAAAAAATACTCCCATTAAAATAAATGGAATGCCCAAACCTATGGAATATGCTAATAGCAAACTAAATGAAATTGACGGTGTAGTTGCAGCTAATGTAAGTATTGTTCCTAATATTGGTCCAACACATGGTGTCCATCCTATTGCAAATGCTAAACCAAATACAAATGACATTGGATAACTTGATTTAAAATTTTTAATATGGAATTTTCTTTCTTTGTTTAAAGAATTAATTTTTCCAGATAATAACAATAATATGCCAAATATGATTATAATAATTCCTGCAACTGCATTCAGACTGTCTGTAAATTGATTAACGTTCTCTGACAATACACTATTAATTAAAACTCCTAAAGTTGAAAACACAATAGAAAATCCTAAAACAAAAAATATTGTATTTATTACAATGTTAATTTTATTTATTTGAAAATCTGATTTTTGATCATTTGTAACTTCAGTTAATGTTGTTCCAGAAATATATGCCAAAAAAGCAGGTATCATTGGTAAAATACATGGAGCAATAAAGGATCCTAATCCTGCTGAAAATGCTATTAGTATTGTAGGTTCAGTCATATGCTAAATTCATTATTTTTATTTTAAAGCCTTCTTACAAATTTTGGTTAATTCTAATACAATCCGTTTTTATCTAGGTATTTGATACATTAGATATGAATCCCCGATTTGTTATTGTAGGCATTGCTTTAGGAATAGTCATAACTATAGCCGTGATTATTGGGTCCCCCGCAAATCCATTAAACTTAGAATTTGGTGCCATGGATGCTCAAAGATAATTAAAAGAATTTTTTATAGCCTTTTTCAAATATTTTCAATGATTTTTCGATATCTGCATTCGTTAGCCATGCAGTCACAGATATTCTTAATCTAGCTTGATTCTTTGGTACTGTGGGATATCTAATTGGCTGTGCAAATATTCCATTTTTAAATAAAAATTTACCAAATTCTATTGCAGTTTTTTCCTTTCCTACGATTATTGGTATAATTTGCGTTTTCGAATTAATTTCATACCCTATTAATTTTAATCCATTTGATATTTTTTCTATATTGTTTTCTAATTTCTTTTTTTGAATTTCTCTGTTTGATTGTATTCTTTTAATTGAATGTTCCACTAAAAATGATGGTAGCGCTGAAGTGTAGATAAATGCTTTTGATTTGTTTATACATGCATCAATTACATTATTTTGTGATGCAACATATCCTCCAAATGATCCTAAACCTTTGCTTAAACTACTAATATACAAATCAATTTTTTTTGTTACTTTGAAATATTCCGGTGTTCCTTTACCTTCTTTACCTATTACAAAATCTCCATGTGCATCATCGACAATAGTTATTGCATTTGTTTTTTGTGAAATTTCTGTAATTTCTTTTAATGATGAAAAATCTCCATCCATACTAAATACCCCTTCAGTAATTATGAACTTATTTTTCCCTTGTTTTTTTATTTTCTGAAATAAATCTTTCATATCATTATGTTTGTAAATTGATATTTTGGCTCCAGATAACTTACATGATTCTATAATGCTAGCATGATTTAATTCGTCACTTAGTATCAAATCTCCTTTTTTTGCTATTGCTGATATTGATCCTAAATTTGCCATATAGCCTGTTGGATAAATCAGGCTACTTTGTTGTGATTTGTGTTTTGCAAGAATTTTTTCTAATTTTTTATAGGATTCATCATTTCCTGAAACTAATCTAGAACTTGATTGAAGTTGATTTGTTTGAATTTTCGTAATTGGAATTCCTAGGTAGTCATTTGAGCATAAATTGATCAGTTTTTTATTTTTAATTGTAATGTGGGCTCCATGGGCTTTACCATATTGTAATTTTCTATGCAAATTGTTTTCTTTAATTTTTACTAACTCTGAATCAATGAAATTGAGTTTATGCTTCAAGACCAATTTTTTCAATCATTTTGCGGTCTTTTTGGGAATCATTTCCATCCATTGTTAGATACCCTTGAGTGATAATTCCATTTGCTCCGCTTTGAAGTAGTTTTTCTCCTGAATCCTCCAAATTTGTTTCTCTGCCGCCTGAAATTTTAATCACTGATTCTGGTAATAGAAAACGTATCACTGAAAATATCCTAGTAATTTCTGAATTATGTAAATTGACTTGTAATTCTAGTGGTGTTCCTGGTACTGGAACTAGTATGTTTATTGTAACCTCTTCAGGATATATTCTTGCTAATTCTAATGTCATTTCTATTCTTTGTTCTCTTGTTTCTCCTAACCCAATAATTCCCCCTGTACATAATTCCAGTCCTGCTTCCCTGGCAATTTCAAGTGTATCTAATCTATCTTGATATGTGTGAGTTGTACAAATTTCTGGAAATTTTGATTTTGCTGTTTCTAAATTATGGTTGTATCTTTTTACTTTGAGTTCTTTTAGTTTTGTTGCTTGTTCTTTTGTAAGAAAACCAAGACTACATTCCACATCAATCCCAACTTTTTGATTTATTTCTGTAATAATTTTACAAACATCTGTGAAATCTTTTGGTGATGGTTCTTTCCATGCTGCAACTAGACAATATGATTCTGCCCCTTCCTCCTTTGCTTTTTTAGCTTTTGTTACAACTTCATCAGGTGTAGGCAGTTGATATGTTTCAATACCTGTATCAAAAAATGCTGATTGCCCACAAAATGTGCAATCCTCACTACATGCATTTTTTTTAATATTGTTTAATTGTTCAACATCTACTTTATTTCCATTATAATCTCTAGTTATTTCATTAGCACATTTTGCTAATTCTTCAAGATCCTCATCTGGGACATTGAATAGGTTTTTTGCATCATCTGCAGAAATTCTTTCTCCTGAAAATACCTTTTCTTGACATTCTTTAATGAATTCTAAAGTACTCATGTTCAAATATTTTCTATTCCATTTATAAAAATATGGTAATTGTTAACCCTTCTATTTTTAGTGGTTAACAGTCAAATTATCTTTGATTTTGCTGCCTGAATTGTCTTGACGGTTCTTGTTAGGAGCATTTCTAGTTCATTTTCTCGGATTGATAATGGTGGAACTAACATTACAATATTTCCTAGAGTTCTAAGATATATGCCCTGTTTTTTTCCTTCTTCAAAAAATATTTTATTGATTGATTTTTTCGTATGAATTGGTATTTTCTTTTTCTTATTTGATACTAGTTCAATTCCCATAAGCATGCCTTTGTGCCTGATATCTCCTACAATGCTTATTTCTTTAATTTCTTCATAGAATTTTTCAAATATTTTAGATGTTTTTTTAATTTTTTTAATCAAATTGTATTTTTCATACATGTGAATATTTTCATTGGCAACAGCTGCTGCTATTGGATTTCCTGTATATGTGTGACCATGAAAAAGATGTTTCCAATCATAAAATTCTCCTGAAAAGGAATCATAAATTTTTTTATTTGCAAGTGTTGCTGCCATCGTCATATATCCTCCTGTTAACATTTTTCCATATGCTACAATATCTGGAATGCTCTTTTGTTCTTGGTATTGAGTCATTGATCCTAATCTTCCAAAACCTGTTGCAATTTCATCTAACACAAATAGAACGTCATATTTTTTACATAATTTACTAATCCTCTTTTGAAATTCTTTTGGATAAATTATGACTCCCCCTGCCATTTGTGCACCACTCTCCATTATGAAAGCTGCAATGTTATTATTTTTAGAAAATCTTTTTTCAATTTTTTCTAAACAATCATTTTGATAATCTAAAAAAGTAAATCCTTTTGGAATTCTATACTTGTTAGGAACTGGAAATTGTATTGTTGAAAATAGTTGTTTTTTAAATTTTCCAAAAAATTCTGGAACGTATCCTACAGACATGGCACCAAATGTGTCCCCATGATATCCATTTTCTAATGTTGCAATTTGTGTTTTTTTTGTTTCTCCAATATTGCTCCAATATTGTAATGCCATTTTAATTGCAATTTCCATCGCAGAGGAACCATTATCTGAATAAAATACCTTATTCATCCCAGGAGATATTTTTATAAGATTTTTTGCTAATTTTTCTGCAGGTTCATTTGTGAGATTAAACAATGATGAATGTTGTATTTGTTTAGTTTGTTTTGTTATTGTCTTAACTAATTGGGGATTAGAATGCCCCCAAACATTACACCACATTGAGCCTACTGCATCAATTATTTTATTACCATTAGAATCAATTAGCCATACCCCTTTACCTTTTGATATTGTATCAAATGATGTCCATTCTTTCATCTGTGTATTTGGATGCCATACAGAACTTTTCAAGTAATATTACTGGATTTCAGAACTTAATAATTCAGTTGCTCTTAATTGATTTTTTATAAATTAAATGATACTCTTTAATTTGTCATATTTTTTGCTATTTTTTTTTCTAAATTCTCTTGATGATAGGAACGCTGTTTTTTTAAATTGAGTAATTCCTTGTATTTTTGTCTATATCTCTTATTTTGCTCTCGTCTTTTTTCTTTATCCTCTTTTTTTAAATCATTTAGAAAATTTAAATCCATAATTTGTTTTCTGATATTTTTATATTAAAATAATATTTTTTTTTCATGATGATTAGAATTAGTAATATTCGTTGGCACTAGTGTTTTATTTAATTTTAGTTTTTATATTCGAATATTTTTTTTCATTCTAATGATGCAGAACAAGTGTTTTATTTTTATAAAAGTGGCTAATATTATTATAAAATGAACACTGCTAAAACTAACTATTTAATTGAAATCTCAGAAGCGGAGATGGTTGCAACCATTGAACTAATTGCCCCATTGTTTATGTTACTGATCTTAGTGTCTACAATGACTACTATTAGTCCTCAAAAAATCAGACCAGCGTGTGGGGAAAGTATATTGAATATAATTTTGAAGAAACCTATCACATTCATGAAATTAGTTTCAGAATCAGGCTGTGCTGCAGAAACTGTAGAAAAATACGTTAAGACTCATCTTCAAAGTAATCGAATATATCAAAAAAAAGGTAAATTTAGAATTTTTTATTCTCCAGATCTAAAAATACCTCAACTTGAATTTTATGAATTAATGTTAAACCCTACAATAAAGGCAATAATTTTGATATTGTTAAAATCAAAATCACTATCTCAAGTTGAACTAGTTGCCATTAGTGATAAATCAAATCCGTCAATTTCACGTGGCCTTAAATTATTAATGGATAAAAAAATCTTAAAAAGAAATTATCATGCACCATTCAGCACATATTATATTCCTAATAAAAAATACGTCATATCTATTCTAAACGAAACTAATCCTTTACTTGCAAATAATTTTGAACACTTTGATCTATGTTATCCAAAACCTTCAATTTTTCTAAGTATATTTCAGTAAATTCTAAAAACCGATTGGTTAATCAATGAAATAATATTTCTTACAATATTGAAGTCTCTATTTATCACAGGCACTGATACTGATGTTGGTAAAACCTACATTACATCTGGATTGGCAATTACGCTAAGAAAAATGGGGATAGATATTGGTGTAATGAAACCATTTGCTGCTGGCACTGCACAAAAAAAAGGATACAAATCAGAAGATGTTGAAATTTTATGTAAATTTGCTCAAATCCATGATGCTGAGAATTTAGTCAATCCTCAGTTCTTCCCAATACCTGCATCTCCTTACACGGCTTGGAAAAAATTAAAAATCAAACCAAAAATTCCATTGGTTTTATCTAGTTTTAAAAAATTATCTAACATACATGAAATGATGCTTGTTGAAGGTATGGGTGGTATCCTCACTCCAATTCTCAAAGATTACTATGTTACAAATTTAATAAAAGATATGAAAATTCCTACAATAATTGTAACTCGAAGTAAAGTTGGAACTGTCAATCATACTTTAATGACTGTAAAAATGTGTGAAAAATATAAAATTCCAATTAGAGGAATTATTATAAATAATTTTGATGGTGACGGTTATCCAATTAATCAATTGAAAAAAGATTTAGAAGATTTAACTGGAGTCAAAGTTCTAGGTTCCATTCCATTCATTAATGATATGAGTGATAAATCTCTGTATAAAATTTTTAAGAAAAATATTGATATGAAATTATTATTAAAATAAATTTTTTAAATTAAATCCGTAAGATTTTAAATTTATTTGATCTACCTACATTTGAAAATTGTGCAATTTCAAAAATAATTTTTGAAAATGAATTATTTTCTTTAGATAAAACAAACGATTTACAGTCAATTGATATATCTTCAGATAATACTACCCACATATTTTCTTTAATTGGTTGTATCTTTCTTAATTGCAAAATTTTTTCATCAATTATTTTTTTATCTGACGATTTTGGAATTAAAATCAATAGAGTCATTTTAGCATCTTTTTCTAGTGTTCTGATGTCTGGAATTACAATATCTAATTCCATTCCTTGATAGTCCACTTTTCTTTGACTGTTTAGAAGGGCATTTGTAAGTAAATAGTGCAGTATGCCTGTGGCTAAAATTCCAATTGCCTCTTCTTTTTTGTCCATTAAAGTTATTTTATCGTAACAATTTTCAATTATTTCATTTATTATGACATCAAATTTCTTTTCAGAGATTAATTTTGCAATTATATGTGATTTTTCAATAAAGTCAAATAGATAATCTTTGATTGGATTTGATTCTTCAGACATGTTTTCTTTCCTCTTTCTCTTTATTATAATCTAATTATTTTTATGTAAACTAATTATAATAAATTCAATATGGATTTTTTTAATAATAAGATTAAAAAATATCAAGAAAAAAAATTGGATGAAATTTTATTTAAAATTCAATTCCATCAATCTACAAAAAAAGAATTAAAAGAAAAAATGGATAAATTAGATCATGAAGATCTTAAACTGAGAAAAGATATTTTATATCATGATCAAATGGCAGAAATTTGGATTGCTAATGAAAAAAAACTTCGTAAACAAATGACTGAAAATCAATAAAATTAATTTTTAATTTTTTTTAAAATTATTCTGTAAAGATGTATCTTCTTTCGCCTCTACTTTCTACATCTGTTTTTACATCTACTAACACAAATTCTTTTTTAGTATGGACCTTGGATTGTTCAGGAGTTAATTTATTTTCGTGTAATTCTTCATATTCGTTCCATGTTAGTTTTCTTCTTTGACCAATTTCTGCTTCTAAATTCATACTTTTCACAATTTCTTTATATTCTGGTTGTACTACTCCGCTGAAAACCATTGCACTACTTCCACTTCCATAAGAGCCAAATCCAATTCTTTTACCTTCTAAATCTACTCCTTTTTGATATTCAAATTCTAGACTACTTCTAAATCCAAGATATAATGATGCTGTATACAAATTACCAATCATTGTAGATGCGATAAGTGAACTTGAAAGTTTTGATTCATACACATCTTGATATTCTTGTGTTTTTGTAAACATTTTTGTAAATTCATGATCTTTTGCCATAAATTCTTCATCAGCTAATACTGATTCAATTGTTCCACGTGGATCTTTTGGTACTGGTTCTTCTGTACCAATTTGTTCTAAGATTTGTTTCCATCTAGGAAGCTGTCTCCATTCATGTCTAACTAAATATGCTAATGCCTTCTTGCCCATGTTACTATATGGTAAGTGCATGTTAATGTAATCCATATGATCTAAAATTGTTTCACCTTCTTTCATTTGAATTAAGTTTGAGGCAACAACTTTTTTCTTGTATGCTTCTAGTGCTTTTCTAACTTGAATCATGTAAAGTAAATTTGAATATTGACCGTGTACGATAGGAGTCTCTTTTCCAAATGGTCTATAGAAATCATATTCATCTTTAATTGATGTTGATGTAACTCTTGGATCAAATTCTAGTAATCTTGGGTTATCATTAAGTAACATAACTACTGAACCTGCACCTTGGGTCATTTCTCCACTGGAACCCATATCATATTTTGCAATATCTGACACTACTACTAGTGCACTTTTTCCCTCTGCTTCTCCTGCCCTAATCCAATTTGTATTGTCATATAGAGCATAGGAACCACTTACACAAGCAAATTTTGTTTCTACTCCGCCACAGTGTTCAAATGAGCCATGACCATAAACTTGTTCTAACATTCCAACAACGTATGAATTCATTGCTTTTGATTCATCAAATGCAGATTCTGTTGAAATGTATAATCTGCCAATGTCTTCTGGAGATAAATTATTTTTTTCCATAATTCGTAAACAAGCATTTGCTGCTAGACATGCAGGATCTTGATTTGCATCAACTATTGCCATTTGAGATACTCCTAGACCTTTTTGTAATTTCACTGGATCTAGTCCTCTTGCATTTGCAAAATCTGCTGCATCAAGATATAATCTTGGAATGTAAATCGCAATATCATCTATCCCTGCAGCCATAAGCTTCGTTCAAAAAAACAGTAATTAAGTATTTGTTGTAAATTCAATCTAACTAGGAAGGATCTTTTTTTACTTATTTTATAATCTGTGTGTATTTTGATCGCTAATTTTCTAACTGGTTGTCAAATATTTTTTTAAAAACTTCAAATGGCTGTGCTCCAAACAGTTTTGTAACTTTTCCTTCTGAATTAATTATAAAAAATGCAGGTGTACCGGTTAATTCTAGTGCCCTGGCATCATCATTACTTTTAAGAATTATTTGTGAATGTGATCCTTTCTTCATGCATTCTGACCATTTATTCATATTCAAACCAATTTGTTGTGCAAAAATTGCTAAATTTTCAGGAGATGCCCATCCATTATTTTCACCTGTCCAATTTGAATACAATATGTCATGATATTCCCAAAACAACCCTTGATCATTTGCACAATGTGCTCCTTGTGATGCTATAACTGAGTCTTCTCCAATTATGTTATAATCTTTAAAAATTATTTTGACTTTACCTGTATCTACATAATTTTTCAATATGTCTTTTTCAATTGACTGAAAAAATACATTGCAATAATGACATTGATAATCCCCAAACTCAACTAATGTTATTGGAGCATTAGGATCTCCTAAAATTGGTGATCCATTTGATAGAAATGTATCTATTGTAATTTTTTTAGGTCCTATTTGATCCATTTCTGGGGTAGGTTCAATTGATAATTCTATTTCATTAGAACTATTGTTGACCCCAAAAATTACCAATGTAATTGTAATTGATGCAATAATTGCACCTATGGCAAGTGAAGGAGCATGTATCAACAAATCATAATTTTTCTAAGTACATTTAGTCTTTTGTTCAATTAGTTAATAATTAAGATAATCTGAGACAATATATGAAAAAAGTATTCATTAATGGTTATGGTTCAATTGGCAGTAGAATCACTTCTTTCTTAAAAGATGATCCTGAAATCACTGTTGTTGGAATTGGAAAATATTCTCCTGATAATAAAGTAAAAATTGCTATTTCTCGTGATCTTAATGTATACGTACCCGAAAGAAAATTAAATGATTTTTCAGATTATAACATATCTGGAAGTATTGAATCTGTATTGGATGAATGTGATCTTGTAATTGATGCTTCCCCTGGTGGGCATGGTTATAAAAATAAAAAAAATCTATATGAACCAAAAAATATTCCTGCAATTTACCAAGGTGGAGAATCTATAATTGGTGATGAATCTGTTTCAGATTTATTGTTTAATTCTCGTGCAAATTATGATCTTGCATTAGGAAAAAAACATGTTATGCAAGGTAGTTGCAATGTAACTGGAATGGGTAGAATTCTGGAACCTCTACGTGAAAAATTTGGAGATGAATTAATTAGATTTGATGTAACCTTGATTAGAAGATGGGCTGATATTGAGCAAACTGAAAAAAATGTTTCAGATACAATTGAGATGACTGAAAAACCTCATCATGGCGATGATGTTAAACTGTATTTTGGTAAAGATGCCCCACTTTATGTTCGTGCGATTAAAGTTCCTACCCGACAAATGCACTTGCATATTATGGATATACGATTTAAAGACATAGCACCAAAGCCTTCTGAAATTCATAGTATTTTTGAAAATGAGTTTGGTGTTGCAACTTTGTGGACTGCAAAAGGAACTAAAGATATTAGAGATTTTGCCCAGAGAACATGGTTAGATAATTTCACCGATACTAATATGATACACATTCATGCAAATATGACTACGTCTATTGGTGATACTGTACAAATGATGTATTCTGATGATCAAACTGGAATTGTTATTCCTGAAAATCATATGTTAATGCAAGCAATGTTATTTGGAAAATCATATGATGATGCATTTTCTCATACTCAATCCATTTTTAATATGAATGAGAAAAAACAAGCATTACAAGAAAATTTTGCTAAAAATGATTAGATTCTAATTTTTTCAATTCTAATTTTTTGTGGAATATTTTTTGAAACTTTTTCTACTACTATTCGTAATTCTTTGATTTCTATTTTATCTCCCTCTTGAGGAATATCTTGTAGTCTTTCATGAAGTAATCCGTTAAGTGATGCATAGTCGTCTCCATCTGGAATTTTTGTTTTAAAAATTTCATTGATTATGTCAATTTCAATATCGCCATTTGTAATTATTGTGTCTTGATCAATCCTCTCATATCCTTTTTCTCTTGTAAGATCTGTTTCATCCTCAATTTCACCTACGATCTCTTCTAACAAATCCTCTAATGTGACTAATCCTTCTACTCCCCCGTGTTCATCCACAACAATTGCCATGTGCGTTTTTCTACCTTTCATTTCTTTTAGTAATGAACTAACCATTTTTTCTTGTGATGCAAAAACTGGTTTCCGTGCTATTTGTTCTAAAATAACCACTTTGTTGTCTTTTTCTAACTCTTTTAACACGTCCCTAGCATGAATAAATCCCACAATGTCATCTCTTGTTTCTCCAAAAATTGGAATTCTAGAATGTCCACTTTTATTGATTTGTGGCAATGCTTCAAATAGTAACATTTTTGCATTCAATGTAAACATCTTTGTTCTTGGAGTCATGACAGATCGAATTACAGTATCGTCAAAATTTAGTGCACCATGAACTAATTCCATTTCTTCTTTCTCTAG
This sequence comes from uncultured marine group I thaumarchaeote, assembly GCA_902514095.1. GTDB lineage: Archaea > Thermoproteota > Nitrososphaeria > Nitrososphaerales > Nitrosopumilaceae > Nitrosopumilus. The sequence continues at coordinate 13,171 of CABXPS010000021.1, forward strand.
TGCTTTTTCTGCTAATCCTTGATCTATTACTCCTTTGATTTCTTCTTCTGTTATAGGAGGGGGAGTATGACTACTACCAGTTATTTTTACTACTCCTCTTGTTATGACTTCAAAGAATTTTACAACAGGATAAAATGCATAACTAAAAGCAAGTAGAACTGGAGCATATCTTAGTGCAACTTTTGTTGAATTTGCATTACAATATGTTTTTGGTGTAATCTCCCCAAACACTAAAATCAAAAATGTCATTACTCCTACTGCAATTCCAAGCCCATCATTTCCAAATAATCTGATTGCTACACTTGTTGCAAGTGCTGAAGCTCCTACATTAACTAAATTATTTCCAAGATTGACACTTGACATCATCCAACTTGGATTCATTTTTAATTTGTGTAATGCCTTGGAGCCTTTTTTACCTTCATTAAATAATTGAACTACTTTTGATTTTCTTACTCCAACTAATGCAACTTCTAATCCACTGAAAAATCCTGACAATCCAATTAAAACACATAAAGTTGAAATTTCAATCCATAAATCTACCATGGTATTCTCCTTGAAAATTTATTTGAACTACTATAACTCATTTAGTTTTTTTGCACCATCTTTTGGTATACTAATTAAGTAACTCATGGATTTAAACTCTTCACATGATTTAATTTATTAGAACTATTTGAGTCTAAAACTGAGGCTAATTTTTTGGAGGATTTGCAAATGCGTTATTTGAATCACTATGATAATCCACAGGTATCATGGCATCTTTTTGTCTACCTGTAAGAATTCCTACTACTGTATCATCATTTTTAATTATTCCTTCATTCATTAATTTTTTAATTCCTGCAACAGATGCACCTGATGCCATTTCACAATCAAATCCGTTAAGGCCTACTACAGACATACCGTCAAGCATTTCAGAATCAGATACTGTAGTTGCTACCCCGTTAGTAAATTCTAAAGCTCTTAATCCTTTCAAAATATTTGCAGGTCTACCGATTTGAATTGCAGTAGCTTTAGTTTTTGGACGAATTCCTTTTTTATCTAGATGATCATAATATCTGGAAATTAATTCTGTATTTGGATTTCCTTTATTCCATCTTAATTCTTCATCTTCAAATTTACCATTATACAAATCAGATAAAGTACTTGCTCCCTCTGAATTAATTACTGCAATTCTAGGGATTTTATTTATCCAACCCCATTCGTATAATTCCATTAATGCTTTTCCACAACTTGATGTATTTCCCAATGCTCCTCCGGGATAAATTATCCAATCTGGAACTTCCCAATTCAAATATTCTAACGCTCTGAAAGGAATTGTTTTTTGACCTTCTATTCTAAATGGATTAACTGAATTAACTGTGTATCCATTATGGTTTTTTGCATCATCTAATGATTGTTTTAATGCATCATCGAAATTACCTTCTACTTGTATAATTTGAGCTCCAAACTGATATGCTTGACTAAGTTTTCCTGGTGCAATTTGTCCTGCTGGAATGTATACATCGCAATCTATTCCTTCATTTGCTGCAAACATTCCTGCTGAAGCTGAAGTATTACCAGTTGATGCACAAACAATTTTTTTAGCTCCCACTAGTTTGGCATGTGTAACAGCTGTAACCATACCGTTATCTTTGAAAGAACCACTAGGATTGTACCCTTCAGGCTGTAACCATAATCCTTCTTTATTGATCCCTGTGAATTCTGCTGCTTTTGACATTTGATATGGTTTTGATTGTCTTCCTTCTGCACCATCTAGAGAAACTAAAAATTTTGCACATTCATCATTGTTTTCTGTGTCTATTTGACAAAAATTCAACAACTCTCGAAATCGCCAAACTCCACTTTCATTAAAAATACTTCCTTTTGAATTTCTTCTTTGGTAAAATGTTTCTTTAAGATTTGGCGATGATTTGTTTTTATATTTAACATCTAAAACATGCCCTTTTTCACATTGTACATTAGTACTTGATATTGGATATTCTAAACCACATTTTGGATTTATACATTTTAGATAAGCATTGTCTTGCATTTGTAATTGTAGATATTTGCTGATAATTTAAAGCAAATGTGAAATTTTTATACAACTCAAGCTAATTTCCTAAACTTTAGATGGATGTAATTTTTAATCTAATTGTGGTTACCTATAACGAACATCTAAAAAATATTTTAAGGCATATTCTTGATTCTTATCAAATTCTTACTGAAATTGAGGATAAGCCGGGAGATCTTGCAAAAATTGAAAAAGAAATGTTAAAAATTAATGGATTCATCAAGGTTGTTTCAAATAAAATAGATATTGATAAAATCCCTAGATCTGAGTTTGGAATTGTCAAAACTAAATTTGCTCAATATTTGGAAAATTACTCTTTTGAAAAAGAAATTAAAACTATGGCTCCACTATATTCTAATGATATGTCTCGTGTTAAAAATATGAGATTGAAAATATTGGAATCGCTCAAAAATAAACATATGATTGATGATGTCAAGGAGTTAATGGAAAATTTATGATTAATAAAAAAAAATGTATTTTATGTGGTTGTAAAGATCATAAATTGATTGGATGTTCTAAACATTTTTCAAAAAAATGTAATTGTTTTAATGATTGATTATTTTCGTTTAGGACCTGATCTTTCATGAAAATTTAAACAACATTTACATTCTTTTTCAATACATTCTGACTCACTATGATGATCACAAATTCCACATTCACAACTATTAGACATGTCCTTAGTATGATTATTTAGATTAGCATTTATCTCTTAACTTTATCTGAGTTTAAGGTCAATTTACAATTATTTTTTTGATTTTTTTACTGGTTTTTCTTTGACTGCTAATTCTTTCTCAATTTCTGCAGCTTTATTATCTACTATCTTAATAATTTCCTGAATTAGCCCATCCAAATCACTATCTTCCACCTCTGGTTCTACAGTACTTGCAATATCTGTGATTGTGCTGGAAATTTCTGCACTAACATCTTCAAAACTTTCTGGATCTTCATAGGCTGCATTGTAGAGATTTTTTAAATTATTGACATGTCCAACAACTTGATCTGTTATTGTTATAGAGTAATCTGTTCCATTTACATCAAATTCTCTTGCACTCATATTCATTTTCAAAAATTGTTGTTTATA
>CABXPS010000022.1 GCA_902514095.1 uncultured marine group I thaumarchaeote
AACTTGAGAAAAAGCCTTTTTCAATTCTCCGTTTAATTTAGATTCAATAGGCATTCCCATCAATAATCTATGTTCACCATAACCAGATAAAACATCATGGAAAATAGGATTATTTCTAAAATACAAGTTTTCAATTTCAAAAATTGGTTGAGATCTTTTATGATCATATGTTTGAAGCATTTCAACCATCCATTCTGGATGGACTTTATCACGAAGAATTTTCCCTTCCATTACAATTTCAGCACCAGATGGAACATTCAATCCAGAAAAGGGAAGTTTAGCTAAAGTTAATTTTCCACCCAAAAGAGAATTTGCAATATCGATTTCATCTTTACCCCAATCAAATTGATAAGCACCAGCAATAGAGATTGCAGGATGAACGCCTACAGTAATTGCAATTTTTAGATCTTCACCATGTTCTTTTGCATCAATAAAACATCGGTGTAAATGACGACCTTCTACCATTCTAATAGAAAGATGAGTTTTATCAATGGGCATCATTCTATGAAAAGATGAATTTTGTTTTCCAGTTTCAGGATTTTTAGCATAAACTACTGAAGAGGTAATAAATGGACCAGATTCCTTTTCAAAATGAGTAACAATAGGCATAGAATTGATGTTTTTTGACTTGTTTTCCATAAATTTACCAGTTGAAATAATTTTTGGCATTTTTGCATTTTTAATAGCAGATATAACTTTTTGATGAATATTATTTTCAGTTCCCCCAACTGCCAAAGCAAATCTTTTACGAGTTCCTACTAAATTAGAAACTAGTCTAAAATCACTTTCTTTAATATTCTCAAATAATACAGCATATGACTGATCAACTTTTGCGGTAATACCAGCAATTTCATATTTTGTGGAAACTTTAGTTTTAATTGTTTTAAGTTCCTTAATTTTTTTAACTTGAGAAATATATTCTCTTAAATCACTCATTTTCAATCATTTCCATTATTTCAGACATTAATGCTTTTGTGGTACTAGTTTCTAATTCTTTTTGAATATAAGTAGAAACTAAAGCAATACCTTTCATTCGAGTACTAATTCTTTCAGCAATTAATCGCAAAAACAATGATTCACTTCTTGAAGGAATTATAGTTGTTGTAATAGGGGTTGGTCCAGTTGCTAAAGAAACGATCATTGAACCAATTTTGTCATTACCTTCAGTAACAGAAACAAAATATCCATTTGCAAATTTTTGAATTTTTAAAGAAAAAATACGATTCTCCAAATTAACCATTTTATGGAAAAATCCACTTGGAGAGTTCAATGACTCTTGAACATATCTTATGCTTTTATTGCTATTGATTCACTTTCTGAGGATACTATGTCATTTTGTGGTTTTTTTTTACACTTTGTTTCATGTGTATCAATGAACACATATGGTTTTTCACAATATTGACAGAGTGTTTTTTCCTTTGATTTTGTTGTTTTAGCTTTTGTTGTTTTAGCTTTTGTTGTTTTAGCTTTTGTTGTTTTAGCTTTTGCTTTGGTTTTTGCTTTGGTTTTTGCTTTGGTTTTTGCTTTTGCTGCTTCAGCTGCAAGTTCTTTTTCCATATCAGAAATAGTTTTTGCTTCAGCTTCAATTGAATCAGCTTCGACTCTTGCACGTAATTTTGCTTTGTATTTCAAATTACGTGGTTTAGTTCTTAATCTATATCCGCAGCAAGGACACCAAAGTCCTTCCCATTTGATGAATATTTCACAAATTTGACATCTTCTTTGTCCAGAGGCATATCTTCCTGTGCCTACTGGTTTTTGAGCCTTATATCTAACACAAATTCCTTTACACGTCATTTTAGTAGTTTTATATAGAAATTTTAAGTATATAAGGATGGATCGATATAAATTATAAAAAATTAAAGAAAAACATATAATAATTTCAAATAATTTCGCAATAAAATTGGAAATTGCAAAAAAAAACCGAAAAAGGTATAATAAATATGTATAGATGAGTCTAAAATGATGTTTTTTGTAATTATAATACATAGCATATACTTGATTAAGTAAAAATTTCATTATCTTCCGGATAAGATATAAAAATTTGAGATTTAATTTTGATTTTAATAATCAAAATAGTTCTAACTTCAAAGATAAATTACTGTATGAATTAGATATTTCATGGTAGATAAAATTACTACAAAAGAATTGATGTCTCAAAAAAATGATTTTGTAATTATTGATGTTCGTGAATTAGATGAATTAGAAGGAGGTATTATTGAAGATTCAATTCATATGCCTTTAGGATTATGTATTCGAAATGCAAAGAAAAAACAAATTGATGACATGAAAGACAAAAAAATTTGTACCTACTGTGGTACGGGGTATAGAGGTAATATTGCAGCTGATGAATTAAATAAAGAAGGATTCTATGCAGTAACCCTTGATGGCGGTTATTCTGCCTGGATGTAAAATATACTAAAGGAAAAAATTGATTCTTTTATCGGTTTCATCTCTTATTGCTGTACTTGTGGTAAGTACTAACTCTGTGAATATACGGATTTAACCCTAGAATTTAGAATAATTAATACAGTTTAAGATAAAATTAATTTTAAAAATTATGCTTTCAAAATTGTAGAGACAACATGTTTTACCATATCATCAAAATTGGCATCTGTGTTTGATTCAATTTCAGCCAATTTAGAATCACCCTCTTGAGCAATTTTTGCAGATTCAGAATTTGCTTTTTCTTTTGCTGCATTAATTATTACTTCAGCCTCTTTAGTAGCCATTTCACGGGTTTTTTCTAATAATGTATCAATCTCACTCAAAGTCTTAACGTTTAGTTGTTTTTTCATATCTACAACTTTACCAGTTAAAGAGTCAAGATCACCCTCTAAAACATTCAAAGTTTTGATTACTTCAGTAACTTTAGATTCTGCAACTTTTGTCATTATACCTAAAATCCATAAATTCCATTTATTAAATCATTCATTTTTAGAGGTATTTTAGGCATAAAATGTAGATTTTAACCAGTTGTTAATAGTAAAATTGCTCTGGCTAGATCGCCTTTGGCTTCTTCTAAAGCACTCTTTGCCTTTTCCTCATCAACTCCAGCTTGTTGACTAACTAATTGAATATCTTCATCTGAAAAAATTTGAACTGCCAATTCTGCTTCTTCATAACTATCGGCAGTAACTGTAAAAATAGAACTATCTTTAGCTTTCATTTCAGTAACAGAAGGTTTTGAAATAATAATTTCCTTTTTATCAGTTTTAATGATAACTTCTTGAACATTTTGTAGTTCATTCATATCAAGGCCCATCTTATCCATCATTCTTCGCATTTCGCGATTGCCTCCTCGCATCATACCACTAACTCCTCCTTACGACTTTTTAAACTATCTCTAACTTTAATGGCTACACCTCTCTTAAAATCAGAAATCATCTCAGATGATAAAATAGCCCGACCAACGGCAATTACCCGATTTTCAAATAATATTGGAGTATCAGCTGCAACACGTACATTTTTTCCACACCAAATAACATGTTTACAAAATACAGATCTACCTTCCTGAACAAAAGGAGCTGCATCTTTGTTAATTTCAATGCAATTGTCTCGAAATGTTTTACTTTGCAATAAAATTTGAGCAAAATGAATACTAATTGCCAAGCTACCATCAATTCTCAAAGTACAAAATAATTTTCCATTATGAGAAACTGTTCTAATTCTACCAGTTTTTCGTGATAAAATTATATCAATATTTTTTGGTAAATATTTTGAAGACCCACTACCAAACAATGCATCCAAGGAATGTTGAAGTTTTACAAAATGTTCCATGATATCATAAAAAATATTGTGAATATTAGTTGAATGTTAAACTATAGCAAGAATAAATAACTATATAGATAGTTTTTTTATCATTAGATTATGGAAGAACAAGGGGAAACAAGAAAAATACAGTTTACAGGTAAATCATCATACATAGTTTCACTACCAAAACAATGGATTAATGAATTAGGACTTAAACAAGGTGATCAAGTAAGAATGGTTCGAAAAGGATCATCTACTTTAGAATTGTATCCACCAAAATTTGAATCTCGTGTACAAAAAAAAGAAGATGCTACAATTGAAATTGCTGAAGATGAAAAACCAGATGCAATAGTTAGAAAATTAATTTCACTTTATTTTTTAGGATTTAAAACAATTAACTTAAAATCAAAAACTGGAAGATTAAACCCAATTCAAAGAAACACTACAAAAGAAGCAGTTAAGAGAATGCTAATGGGTTCTGAAATTATTTCAGATTCAAGTAATGGTATTACAGTTCAAGTTTTAGTAAATTTGTTAGAATTATCAGTTGATGGGGCATTCAAACGAATGATACACTTAGCAAAATCAATGTTAAATGATGCACTTTTAGCAGTTAAAGAAAATAATTTAGATTTAGCACAAGAGGTAATCAACACAGATGACGAAGTGGATAGATTTGGATTTTATATTATTCGTCAATTAAAAATTGCAATACAAAATGAACATGTTTTAAAAGAAATGGGATTTAGTAACGCCAGAAATTGTTTAGGATATAGATTAGTTGTAAAAAATATTGAGAGAACAGGAGATCATGCAGCCTTTATTGCAAAGGATCTTTTAGAATTTAAAAAATCAATTAAGAAAGAAATTTTTACAAAACTTCAAGAAATGAATAATTTTTCATTAACTGTATTAGATGAATCATGTTTAGCCCTCTTCAAAGAAGACTATTATCAGGCTGAAAAAACTATCAAAAAAATAGAAGGAATTAGTAAATATGAAAAGAAAGTTAGAGATGCATCAAAATCACTAAAAGATGATGAAGAGATATACAGAGTGAGAAGATTAACCGAAAATATAAGAAGAATTTCTGAATATGCTAGTGATATTGCAGAAATTGTGTTAAATATGAATATAGAGAAAACATTGAAAAAAACGGAATAAACTATCAAAATGGACAAAGCAATTCTGATTACATATGACAAAGAAGATGCTGTAAATGAGGCAAAAGGATTATGTGAAGCTGCAGGATACGAAGTAGTTCATATAATTCAACAAAATTATCTACAAAAACCAAAATACGGAATTAGTGGTGGTGCACTAGAACAACTACAAGAAATTGCAAATAAAATTAGACCAGATGTTATAGTATATGATGAGATTCTAAAACCCAGTCAAAATTATAATTTAGCAACTGAATTACAAAGAGAAGTTTTAGACAGAGAAGGATTAATTCTTGAAATTTTTGAAAGTAGAGCATCTAGTGCAGAATCAAAATTACAAGTAAAATTAGCACAGTTAAGATATGAGATGGTTAGAGCTAAAGAAAAAGTTCGTCTTGCAAATATAGGAGAACAACCAGGATTTATGGGAATAGGACAATTTGAAGTTGATGTCTACTATAATGATATCAAACATAGAATGCAGACAGTAAAAAAGAAACTTATGAAAGCTGGAAAACAAAGGGAACTTCACAGACAAGGTAGAAAAAGAATGGGATTTACAACAATTTCATTAGCAGGATATACATCTGCAGGAAAAACAACATTATTTAACAAAACTACAGGTGAAACAAAAAATGAAAGTAAAGAACTGTTTACAACACTATCTACCACTACTAGAAGAATTATAATTAATCAAGAACCAGCTTTAATTGCAGATACAGTTGGATTCATTAGTAAATTACCAGCATACATGATAGATGCGTTCAAATCAACATTAGAAGAATTAACTTATACAGATATTATTATTTTAGTAATTGATATTAGTGATTCACAATTAGAGTTAAGAAAAAAGTTTGCAAGTTGTATGAGAACATTAGATGAATTAGGAGTTAAAAAAGAAAAAATAATTTTTACACTAAATAAATCAGATTTAATGAAAAAAGATCAAATTGATTATAAAATGGAATTGCTAAACTTAACTGAAAATGAAAAAGTTGTTTCAGTATCTTCAAAAACAGGTGAAAACATACAAGAATTAAAAAAAATAATTGAAAATATCATAATAAATCAAAATCCATATAAATATAAAAAAAATGAACGAGAAGGGGTTACAAAAAGATTTGGTAATTGAAGTTGTTAGAATAGGACAACGTGTTGTAAGAGACGATAGAGTTACAACTCATGTTGCATTAGTATCAAGATCTTTTGGAGCAGAAAAAATATTCATGACAGAAGTGAATCCAGAAATTAAAGAAACATTAGAAAAAATCAATAACACATGGGGTGGAAATTTTATTGTTGAATTTATTGACAATTGGAAATCAATTGTGAAAAATAAAAAAAAAGATGGCTTTAAAATAATACACCTATCAATGTATGGTGAAAAAATTAATGATGTTCAAGAACAATTACGTACAGAAGAAAAAATACTAGTTGTAGTAGGAGCAGAGAAAGTTCCAAGAGAAATTTATGAATTAGCTGATTATAACGTAGGAGTAGGAAACCAGCCTCACTCAGAGATCAGTGCATTAGCCATACTATTAGATAGAATTCAAAATGGAGAACAATTTGAAAAAATCTTTCCAGATGCCAAAAGAAAGATTATACCCACAAAAAATGGCAAAAATGTCGAAGTAAATGAGACAAGGGATTAATAGTAGAAACTTAGGAGTGATTAGAGTTGGTAGACAAATACGAAGATCCTTTTGTTAGAATTGCATCAATGATTGGCGGAGATGAATATCTCAAAGTAGCAAGATCATTACTAAAAGCAGAAGATGCAACTGATGAAGAGATTGCTAGTTCCACAGGTCTTAGAATTAACATGGTAAGAAAAGTATTGTATGATCTTTTTGGAAAATCTTTGATTACAGGTATCAGAGTTAAAGATGAAAGAAAAGGTTGGTTTGTCTATAGATGGAGAACTCGAAGAGAAGAAGTAGAACATTTTATTGAAAATCAAAAAAAGAAAATTCAAGAAAGATTACAACAAAGATTTGATTATGAAAATGCTTCTGACTTTTATCACTGCGGTAATGAAGACTGTCCAAGAGTTACATTTGAAGAAGCACTTGATGGAATGTTCAAATGTCCATCATGTCAAGATGTATTAAATATAAAAAAGAATGAAAAATCTAGAAAAGCATATTCAAAAAAAATTGATGAAATCAAAAAAGATATGCAACAAACTTTTTGAGTAATTAAAAAATAACTAAAACAAATTCCATGAAAATTTTTGTTTAACGGTAAATTTTTAGATTCATCTCATTTTCTCTAGAATAATTCTGTTCCTTCATCTTCATCTTCATCTTCATCTTCATCTTCATCATCTTCACATTGTTCTAATTCTATATGACTAGGAATTCCATCATCTTGGAAAAAAATCTCAATACAAATAGAAGTATCTAAAGTTGAAGCCAATGTTTCAGCTAAATCTTTTGGGAAATTACCTAATCTAGAAGGATCAGCAGAATATCTATATTCAGTGATTTGCTCCTCATGGTGAAAATCAATTTCTATATCACCATTGGTAAATTTTCTAACCTTAATGACTTCACCAAATATACTAGTCAAAATTAATTTCCTTGATTAGAAACATCATGTGTTAAGTTTTCTGCTAATTCTTCATAATGTTGTCTAGATTTTCCCAATTCATTTAATTGGGACTTTTCTATTACAGAAAGTTCTTCATCAACTTTTTTAGAAACATGTTGTAATCTTGCTTCAGCCATCATGAATAATTTATTATTTTCTTTCCACAAATGTTCTGTGATATGATCAACGTAAAGTTGCATATCAGCAATTAATTTTTCAGAATTTCCTAATGAGAGATAATCTTTTGCAGATTTTTCCATTTCTTTTCCAATTTCTCGTGATCGTTGATGATCCATCAACATCATAGCAATAGGTCCCATGTTAGTAGGCATTCCAGCTTGTTCTAATGCTGGAAATAATGATTTTTCTTCTTTAGTATGATGACATACATCAGTAAAATTTTTTGAGAAATCAATTACTGGAAGTAAAATAAATTCAGGGATTTGTTTTTTATCATTTAATAATTGAATTGTAGATTGCATGGCTTTGATTACTTTTTCAATCAATTCGTGATCACGTCTAAGTGATGTAGTGGACATAATTACAAAAAATAAAATCCAATATCTATATCTTATTAATGAAAATAATTAAAAGATAGAAATTAGTTAACGAGTGTTCGTTAACAATGGATTTAACGATTAGATAGGCTATTTGATTTAACAAATACCCAGATTTTTTTGGTCATCTCACTAGGAGCTATTGGTTTCTTTCCAAATACTTGTTCTACAGTCTCTTGACGACCTGCAAAATTAATGGCATATCCCCCAAATGCTGGTTTCTTTGCTTTTGATTTAGCCTTCTTTTTAGGTGCAACTTTCTTTTTTGTTGCAGCCTTCTTTTTAGGTGCAACTTTCTTTTTTGTTGCAGCCTTCTTTTTTGTTTTAGTTTTCTTTTTTATTGCCAATTTCTTGTAATTTTATTTTAGATAAAGTATAAGAACTTACACTTTGATGTAATTTAGTATAAGATAATTTTTGAGCCTCTTAGTTGATTTTAATTTTAAATGAGGGGAATTTGAGATTTTTGCAAAACCTTTTCCTCCAACAAAAGAGATAGAATCAGTTCCTCCAATCAGAAAAGGAGATAAAGTAACAATTAATTCATCAAAAAGATTATTTTTAATAAATTCCCAATTTACAGTTCCACCACCTTCAACTAAAATAGTTTTAATTTTTTTACTAGAAAGTTTTTTCATTAATAATTTTAGATTAACCGAATTTTCTCCTGCAATAATTATTTCAATAGGTAATTTTTTTAATTTTAATAAATTTATTTTACTAATTTTTTTTGAAACAGCTATTATAGTTGGAATCTCATTACTTGTTTTAATAATTTTAGAATTAATTGATATTGTACCTTTAGAATCTAAAATTATTCTTATTGGATTTTTTCCTCTAGTGTAACGTACTGTAAGTAAAGGATCATCCTGAACTAAAGTATTTTTTCCTATAAGAATTGCATCTACTTTTGATCTTAATTTATGTAATCTAATTTTATCCTGTTTAGAAGATAATTTAGAATCATTTTGTCTTGTAGAAATTTTGCCATCAATAGAAATTGCGGCACTCAAAATAATATGCATGTTAGATTTTTCCATGTACAATCTTTCCTCCAATCATTACTGCTTTAATTGTTGATTCAGATGCTCTATGTACAATTGATGCATATGGATTATGCATTGGTTCTAAATCCAATGCATGTTTATCAAGAAATATGCAGTCAGCTATTTTTTTTGTTTGAATAATTCCAATATCTTTTTTTAAAATTTTTCCTGCATTTACTGTAGCCATTTTAAGAATTTCTTTTGGATTTATTCTCTTTTTTTTAATTCCCATTGTTACTTTCCAAAGAAAATCCATTTCACGGAACATGTCGGGAGAATTAATCATTACATTATCAGTGCCTAATGCTAAAAGACATCCAGCATTTTGCATTTTTTCTATATCCGGTATACCCTCAGATAGTGAAGAATTTGCTCTAGGACAAATTACAATTCCTCTAGTTTTTTTAGATGTTACTTCTAAATCACTTTTTGAGGCATGAGTCATATGAATCAAAAAATCAGGATTTAGAGATAATGCTCGTAATGTTTCAGATTTACCAGTTATTTGTTTAGATTTTCGTACACTTTCTAGGGTTTCAGAAGAATGGATTGCTCGTAGTTTTTTTGTTTTAGAATATGAAGTTAATACCGAGGTACTATGCTCATTTGCACCACTAATACCAATTCCATCACATGTTTTGACTAAAGAAGGAAGTTCAAGGAGTTTTTCTTTTGGAAGAGGGTTATTTTTTTTAATTTCAGAGGAATTCTGATGAAAATCAAGTCTTCCTAAAATAATTGAACGAATTGCAACATCATCAGATACTTTTTTGAGTAAAACTGCGCCATCTAATCCTCCTTCCCTAAAATCAACAAATGTTGTGATTCCTTTTTGAATCATAGATTTACAAGTATTTCTCATAAATGTAGAGAGATTTTCATTAGATGTATTTTTTAATATTTTAGATTTAATCCCAAACATGGGATGAATTTTTTGATTAACTGTACTGTTTAATGTAATATCTTTCCCAATTGAATCAGCAATATGTGTATGTGAGTTTATGAATCCAGGAATTAATAATAATCCTTCACAATCAACAGTGTCTTTTTTTGAATTAGATTTAATATTAGAATGAATTTTTTGAAACTTTTCATTTTTAATTTGAATATCTACATTTGAAACAAAGTCTAATTCTTCACCCAATAAAGCACTGATATTTTTTAATAACATTATAATTCATAGACATCAGGTTTTTGTTTTCCTGAATCTCTAATTTCACGTATAGTATCAAGAGATTTTGTGGCTAATTTTACGGCATCCCTACTCGTTTGTGCATTTCCAATTCCACAATTCAATGTAATCTTATCATTATTTTTAATCATATCAATAAAATTTTGGATCGAATTTTTTGCATCATTACTTGCAACTACCATATAATTATCACCACCAAGAAAAAAGGTAAGTGAATTTTTTTCAATAAAATATTTTGCAATTTTTGAATAAAGCTCAAAAACTTTTAATGAAATTTCATATGGAGAGTTATCTTTTCTTTTTGATTTTAAATCATCAACATCTAAATGCATAATTGAGACATTAAATTCTAAGGTACTATCAATAAATCCAAAAATATTATATTCTTGATTTAAAATTATATTATTTTGTTTACCATCATATGCTTTTAAATTAGCTTCAAATGGTGTATTTCCAAAACCGATTGAAATTGTTAAACTAACTTTAAATAATTCTTTGAGTGATTTTTGAATTTCTATATGATCATCCAAAGTAAGACCATTTGAAACTACAAAAAATTCATCAGATTTATTTAAAAATACTAAACAATTTTTTGCAGAAAATAATTGTTGTATTTGTTTGTAAAGTGATGCCTGAAGCATTTGTAATTCATGTTCTCTATCACTACCTAATGTTAAAGTCCAAGGCCCATATTCAGTAATTTTTAAGATACTGAGCTGAATCAATTTTGAATTTTTCCCAATTCTTTAGAAATTTTAACAAGTGCCTCAACAGCTCGCTCTGCAACAGGTCTTATTCTAGCATAAGCATGTCTTTCTTGCATTCCAGGCCCAGATATTCCTAAAGATACAGGTTTTTGATATTTTAAGGACAAATTAGTAAGAGATTGGGCGGTTGCATGAGATATCACTTCATCATGTTTGGTTTGTCCTTTAATTATAGCACCCAAAGTAGCAACTCCATCAATATTTTGATTTTGTAGTAATCTATCTACAACTATAGGCATATCATATGCTCCAGGAACCATGCAGACATGAGAAATTACTAATTGCATAGAATTAGCCTTTTCCTTAGCAACCTCCAACATACGGGATGTTATCTCTTCATTGAATTCTGAAACTACAATAGCTATATTCAAAATCAATTCACCTTAGCATATTCCAAAAGTTCTTTTCCATCAATTAATGGAATTCCATTTTGTTTTCCAAATTTCTCTGCCTTGTCAACGGATAATGCAGAATATGTTTCAGCATCCATCATTTCACAGATAGCTGTTACAGGAGTTAAATCTGCAATTTGAGTTAAGTAAACAGACATTTCAGTATGTCCTTGACGTGATGCCAATAATCCTTTTGATGCAATCAATAAAGGCACATGTCCAGGAGTTTTAAATGAAGATACAAATTTTTTCTGTTTATTTTCAACTTTAAAGATATTTGCCATTTCCATAATTGTTAATGCTCTATCTTTATCAGTAATTCCAGTATATGTTTGATAATGATTTACAGATAATGAAAATGTTGGATAATCACCATATGGAGCCAAACCCATTATCATTTCTTTATTTGAAATTGACGAACTAGAAAGAATTTCATGCATGTATTGTAATTCAAGAGATTGCGCAAAATTATGTTCTAGTGCAATACAAAGTAATCCACCTGCATTTTGACGCATTCGTGCAACATGTTCAGGAGTAATAAATTCTGCGGCTACAACCATATCAATTTCATTTTCACGTCCTGCTGAATCAAATAATAATACAAACTCACCACGTTTAAGAGATTCAAGCCCGGTTTCAAGTGACATATACAAAAATTATTTCAATCTAGGTATATAGTTTACTAAAAAATTGGTAATTACCACTATAGTAGTAGATAGTTAGCCTTGTTTTAAAATATACTTACCAAGAATATCAGTTTCAATATTAACCTTATCTCCTACTTTCTTAGTATGAAAATTTGTAATTTCAATAGTATGAGGAATTAATGAAACAGATGCCAATGTTTTTTTTATGTCAACAACAGTTAAACTAATTCCATCAATTGCAATTGATCCTTTCTTTACAACATATTTTGCTAAATTTTTAGGAACTTCAAAATAAACTTGGACTTCTTTAGGTTTTTTTAGAATTTTTTTTATTACTCCTACTCCATCTACATGACCTAAAACAAAATGACCCTCTAATCTATCACCTGCCTTTAAACTTCGTTCAATATTTACTACTCCACCAACTTTTAGATTACCAAGATCAGTTTTTTTTGTAGTCTCTTCAATCATTTCAAAAATACATTTAGATTTAGATAATTTAGTCGCAGTAAGACATACACCATTAAGTGCAACACTTTGCCCAATTTTTAATCCCTTTCCTTGTTTACCCAAATCAATAGTCATTTCAATTGCACTTCGGTTTTTAGTAATTTTAGAAATTTTATTTACTATTCCAACTCCTTCAACAATACCTGTAAACATTAAAAACAGATACAAAGTCTTTGTATAAATTGATTTAGATGATTATTAAAAATGAAATTATTTTGAATCTGAGTTTTGAAATTCATCATCACAAAATTGATGGAAAATAGAACATTTGTTTTCTTTAGCATCAGATTTGATTTTTGCCATATCTTTATTCAGTACTCCTTGTGCAGCTAAAAATGCCTCATCAGTCATGTCCAATTTTTCAAATAATTTTGATTTAGCTAGCGGTATTTCTCTTAGGTTAGAATCTATTCGTTGAGCTAAATCATAATAATTAATTGCATCTTGATAATTTCCAAAATGGCTAAGGGAAATGGCCTTATTCATTAATGCAGTTACATCATTAGGATCAATTACAAGTGTGGTATCATAATATCGAATTGCATCTTTATGGCGATCTAATTCATTAAGAGATATGCCCATAGTGTTTAGAGCCCAAGTATCTTTAGGATCAATTAATAGAAGTTTTTCACATAGTTTCAAAACATCATTATATTGTTTCAAATTTTCAAGAGCAAAAATTTTGTTTTTTAACGCATATGTATCAGATGGTTTTATTTCAAGAACTTTATCACAGTATACAAGTGTCTCTTCATAATTTTTTAGATATATGAGCGATAATGAAATATTTTGTAAGGCAAGCATGTCAGATGGATCCTTTTTGAGTAAATCTTTACAGTAGTTGTATAACTGATCATAATTTTCACCATTAAACATTCGAGTGATTACATTTGTTGGATCAAGAAGATCAATCATTTTATTATTTTACAATATCTAGCAGCGCTTTTGCTTGTTTGTAATGTACTTCATCTATCATTTTTCCATCAACTGTTGTAGCACCTTTACCTTTTTTTGTTGATTTTAGATATACATTACAAACTTTTTGTGCCCATGAAATTTCAGTTTTATTGGGATAAAATGATTTATGAACCATAGAAATTTGATCTGGATGTATTACACTTTTACCTGCATATCCTAAACTTTTTCCAAAATTACAATCTTTTTGCAATCCCTTCAAATCATTTAGATCTTGCCAGATACCATCAATAGCAGCTATACCTGCTGCTGCTGCATCAACAGGGATTTTATATCGAGAATATTTTCCACCTGGAGAATCTTTTGTGTATTCAACACCAAGATCATTTAGTAAATCAAAAATTCCAAATACAATAGCAGTAACACGTTTTCCAAATGATGCTATAAAGTAGGAATTAACCACACCTTCAGCTGATTCAATGGATGGAATAATTTGAATTGGTTTTAATTTTTTAGATTTTTCTAAACCCGAAAGAATTTTTTGGATTTTTTTTAATTCTGTAA
Organism: uncultured marine group I thaumarchaeote; assembly: GCA_902514095.1. Lineage (GTDB taxonomy): Archaea > Thermoproteota > Nitrososphaeria > Nitrososphaerales > Nitrosopumilaceae > Nitrosopumilus. Next base: position 14,102 of record CABXPS010000022.1, read on the forward strand.
TATTATTTACTTTAGGAATTACTATTCCATCAATTCCTTTTTGTACAATTTCTTTAAGATCTAATGAAATTTTCCCAGATAATGGAGAATTAGTTCTAACAAAAATAGAAGAAGAATATTCTGAACGAGATTTTAATGCAGTTTTGATTAATTTTCTTGCACTAGTTTTTTCATTATCTGGAACAGAATCTTCTAAATCAAAACAAACAATATCAGCTTGAATCTTCTTTGCCTTTTCAAGAAATCTGGGATTATTTCCGGGTACAAAAATAAGACTACGAAAGAGCTGAGTCATTAAATGACTAAGCGCCTTCAGGCTTCATTAATATTTTGCCAAAGAACTTACCATCTAACATTTTTTTGTGAGCCTCTGCTGCTTGTTCAAATGTATAGACTGAATCAACTGCAGCTTTAATTTTGCCTTGACCCATCCAGTATAGACCTTGATCAAGTTCAGCTTTTGTTCCTTGTGTTGAACCTAGGACATTAATTCCTTTGAAGAATATATGTCTCAGATCTATTTGTGCGTCATAACCTGTTGTTGCACCACATGAAACTAAAGTTGCACCATATTTGAGCAATGTTAGTTGCTTGTTGAAATGAGTTTGACCAATATGATCAAATGATAGATCAATTCCTGGTGCTTCACCTTTCTTT
>CABXPS010000023.1 GCA_902514095.1 uncultured marine group I thaumarchaeote
TGGAATTGCTTTCGCTATTTGCACCGAATGCTTGATAGGATTCAGACGTTAAACCAGTTAATCCTACAGCAGCTACCAATAAAATTAGTAGACTACTTTTTCTAACAAGTGCGGTACTCATGGAGTTTACCCTTTTACATACTATTAGAAGGGTGCATTGATTGTATCAAGATATTCCAACGCTATGTAATTGAAATATAGAATTACAAAAGATTTTAATAAAAATTTTAAAAACATAATCATAATGTTTGGCGTTATAATTTCACAATGTGAAAAGTGTCACAATATTTGCACATGTAATTTAATTAAAAATATAAAAATATGCATTCAATGTAAAAAACAATATTCAAATTATTAAAACAATAAATTATTTTTAATGCCTATTTTTTAGTGAATTAGATTTTTTATGAGATTTACTATTTCGTGGATGTGTTCTTAACATATACCCACAACAAGGACACCAAAGTCCTTCCCATTTGATGAATATTTCACAAATTTGACATCGTTTTTGATTATTTGAATATCTATCCTTGCCATTACTTTTTGCTTTATGAAAAATACAAATTTCTTTACAAGCCATGGTATTCACCATGAACATGAGTTTGTATATCCATAATATTTTTGCAACAATTACAAACTGCAGTCACTGTCAAACGACATTTTGTACATAAATCAAGTTCTTTAATTTCACAACCACAAATTCTACATAATTTATTATTCATTTTAATAGAAAAAAGCCTATTTTTTAGATAGGACAGATAAGATAGGCATTGCATCCCATTCGTACATAGAATATTCTAAAATTCCAGAACAAATATGATCATATTTTTTGAAAAAACTATTTGCATCGTCTTTTGTAGCCTCAAAAACAGCCATTCCAGTAAGATTGTCATTAAAGGGACCAGACCACATAATATTACCAGCACTTTGCCATTCATCCACAATACCTTGTATTTGTGGAACTATTCTTTCAATATCTTCAAGATTAGCATTTTCTTTAAACACAGTGATAATAACCCAGGGTTTTGTTTCTGTATCGCTCATGAAGTTATTTATTTTTCATCTCCTTTTAAAAGTAGATAAGAATCTAGAATCATATAATATTTTTTTAAAACATATTTTTAAAATTTAAATTAATTTAATTAATTTCATGTATAGCAAGTTTATCCCTACCTATAACATCAAATTTTTGAAGTATGGATTCAAACAAATCTTCTTCTTCAATCTGTTCACGAACAAACCATTCTAAGAAAAAATTAGTTCTATGATCATTTTCTTTTTGTGCAGTATTGATTATTTTATGAATTGCTTTACTAACATTTCTTTCATTGTCCAATGAAATTTTACATACCTGTTCAAGTGATTTCATTTTCTGAGTTGGTTTTTGAATTTGAGGTATAACACTATCGATTTTTAGGTCATTCAAATATTGAATTATTTTTAACATGTGTTCTCTTTCTTCACTAGAATGATTTTGGAAGAATAATGATGCTCCATCATATCCGTTTACTTTACACCAGGATGAAACATATAGATAATAATTTGAAGCATTTGCTTCAATACCGATTTGTTCATGTAATAGTTGTAATATTTTTTTTGAAATCTTCATAATTCTATAAAATATTAATCAAATTTAACCCATCCTATAGAAATGGATTAAAGAACCAGGTACTAAACACTTATTCTATAATTCTGTTCTATGTTTATAGAATTATAAGGCATTAATAGCCATTAAAAAGATTTCAAAATAATTGTCTAAAAAAAATAATTCCATTAGGATCTTTTTTGCAATTCTCATGTTTGCATCAATTGCACCCAATATCGAAGTATTAGCAGAAACAACAAACATGGATACTGTAGTACTAAGTACTAGTGAAATACTCTCAGTATCATTAGACGTAGTTGATGAAAATGTCAAGAATGGAAATTTTGATGAAGCTAAAGAATTAACAAAAGAGAATTCAGAATTTTTCTCATTACAAGTAATAACTTTACGAGAATCAAATTCTGAAATAACTGATGAAATCCATATTTTGTTATTAGATATGCATAATGAAATTAAAGATGGAAATGAAAATTCAGTATCAAACAATATTGCTACAATCAAAAATCTGTTAAAACAATATCAAATTAATTCTCCAGATTATGGAATGGTTAACGCCATGATTTTGACAATCGTTGATGAACAATATCAACTTGCAAACAAGAATGGTGAAGAATATAGATATGAAGTTTCAGAAAAATTGTTAGACCGAGTTATTGTATTGTTTGAAAAAACAGATTTTGATGAACGACTAGAATTGGAAATCTCTGATTTTTTAGTTGATTTAAAAAATCATATAGAAAATAGAGAAAAATTTACTAGTGTGGGCATGTTAATTACTGCAATTAATAGAGACTTTACTGGAACTGAAACCATTGTTTACGAAAAAGAAAAATTATACGATACCATAAGAGAACTGTACAAAGAATTACTTGTTGCACTAGATGATGGAGATTATGCTTTAGCTGAAGAATTAGGAATTGAAGCATACCTTGAAAATTTTGAATATTTAGAACCAGATATTGAAAAAGTGGATGCAGAACATCTTTACAAATTAGAAATTGACATGAGAGAGGAATTAAGAAAAATGATAAAATACAAAGAAAGTCCTGAGGCCATTAGATCATTCTTAGATAATACAATATTGCCAGATTTGAATTATGCCCAAGAAATAGTAACAAATGCCGAGAAATCAGTTCTAGAAAACAAGTTAGACAGAGAACTTAAAGAAATGGGAGATGCAACTGATAATGAAAAATCAGGAGTTAGAGGAGAAATTGATTTCATTAGAGACACCTTACAAGTAATGCTCATACAATATCAAAATGGAGAATATCAAGAAGCCTACACTTCTGCAAGAACAGCATATTTGGATAGTTATGAATTTGTAGAAATTCCCCTAAGAGCAATTGATCCTGATTTCACTTTAGAAGTAGAATTTCAATTTGCAGAACTCAGAAGTTTAATTAAACAACAAGCAGATTATGAAGAAATTAAAGAAATTACAATTGCATTAAAAAGAAACATGGATGAATCAGAAAGAGTTGTAAGTGGAACCGGTACTCTTGCACCTGCAATTGCATTTACATCATCATTTGCAATAATTTTTAGAGAAGGTCTAGAATCAGTATTAATTTTAGGTGCAATTATCACATATCTTGAAGCATCACGAAATACAAAATATAAAAAATATTTGTACTACGGAGTAATTGCAGCATTTGCTGCAACAGCAGTAACTTGGATAATTGCATCATATGTTATAGAAATATCGGGAGCAAATCGTGAATTAATTGAAGCCATAGCGGCGTTGTCAGCTACTGCAATTTTGTTTTATGTGAGTTTTTGGGTTCTGAATAAAATTGAGCATAAAAAATGGATGGAATTTGTTAAAGCGAAAGTGTGGCAAGCAACTACTACAGGTAGTGTAATGGTGTTTGTAGGATTGGCATTCTTTACAGTGTATAGAGAAGGTTTTGAAACAGTTCTGTTCTATCAGGCAATGTCTGGATTTGCTAAGTATATGGAATTGTATGTGATATTAGGATTTATTGCAGGTATGGGATCCTTGCTAGTACTATTTTATGTCATGCGAAAACTTGGAAAACGCTTACCTCTACGGGCATTATTTGGACTTACAATGGGTGTAGGTGCATATTTGTCAATTGCATTTTTGGGCAATGCAATAAGAGAACTTCAAGTTATTGAAATTATGCCATACACTGGAATGATTGGAATTATCCCAAGATTGGATATCAATTTAGCTGCAATGACAGGAATCTATCCTACGTTAGAAACAGTAATTGGGCAGATAATTCTTCTTGGAATTTATCTTGGTGCTGCATCGTATGTTTTGATTTTAAGACCAAAACGCGAGAATAAAATAGCCGAGATGAGAAAATCAAGAAAAAGTGATGAATCAGAAAAATAGAGTTCGTGTAGGCATAGATGTAGGAGGGACTTTTACCAAAGCTGTTGCATTAGATCTAAAATCTGGAGACATATTAGGAAAATCTACAGTACTAACCACACATACATCTGAAAAAGGAGTCTCAGAAGGAATAATTACCGCATTATCAAATGTCATGAATTCAGCAGACATTACATTTGATACAATTGAATTAATTTCACACAGTACTACTCAAGCAATTAATGCGTTATTAGAAAGTGATACATTCAAAGTAGGAATTATTGCAATGGGGGTAGGTCCAACAAAAAAAGATGTCATAAAACGTACGGATTTATCAGATCCAAAAACAAATTCAAATGATGATCTAAAAACATCACATCGTTTTCTTGACACATCAGAATTAATTTCAGAAAACCAGGTGAAACAAGTTATACAAGAATTAAAAGATGATGGAGCTAGTGTAATTGTTGCAACTGAGGCATTTGGAGTAGACGATCCATCAAATGAAAAATTTGTAATGAACATGGCATCAAAATTAGACTTGCCATCAACAGCATCACATGAAATTTCTGGAATATATGGATTAGAAATAAGAACACTTACGGCAGCTGTCAATGCTAGTGTATTACCTAAAACAGTTCAAGTTGCAAATTATGTTGAAAATGCAATTAAAGATTTTGGAGTAAAAGCACCACTGATGATAATGAAAGGAGATGGAGGAGTAACAAGTATGAAGACATTTCGAACAAAACCAATTCTAACAATTTTGTCAGGACCTGCTGCCAGTGTAGCAGGAGGACTTCTTCATCAGAGAGTGACAAATGGAATATTTGTAGAAGTTGGAGGGACTAGTACCAATATCTGTATAATAAAAAATGGGAAACCAGAAATTCGATATGTTACAATTAATGATCATCCAACATGTATTCGTTCTATGGATGTTCGTATTTTAGGAGTAGCAGGAGGTAGTATGTGTCAGATCAAGAATAATAGAATATACAAAGTTGGTCCGCGTAGTGCACATATTGCAGGTTTAAAATATTCATGTTTTGCAGAACCTGAGGAATTAGAAGGAGGGAAAATTGTATTGATAAAACCTAAAGAAAACGATGATGAGTATATTGCGATTACAAATAAAGGAAAAACATTTGCGATTACAAATACCTGTGCGGCCAATGCCATTGATTCAATTGAAGAAGATGACTATGCTTATGCAAATCAGAAATCTGCACGAATAGCATTAACAATATTAGCAGAATATTTAGGAATGTCATTTTTTGAAGTAGCAAATTCAATAATTCAAACAGCATCATTTACAATAATTAAAACAATTAGTAAAATTCTAAAAGAATTCAAATTATCAGCAAAATCAACCCAAATTATTGGTGCAGGAGGAGGCGCATCCGTATTAGTACCATTTGTTTCAAAGCAAATGGAAATAAAATATTTGAAATGTGACAATGCTGAAATAATTTCATCAATCGGGGTTGCATCATCAATGCTACAAGAAGAAACTGAAATTAGTATGATTGAACCAACACCTGAAAAAATATCACAAGAATGTAAAAAAATTCATAAGATCTTAACAGATAGAGGAGCAACACCAGAATCAATTTTAGTAAATACAGAATACATATCAGACAAAGCAATTCTGAGAATTTCGGCTACAGGAAATGTTGAATTAGATAGTGTTACCACATCAAAATCAGTTTTTTCAGAGGAAGAATCTAAAAAAAGATGTTCAGAGATATTAGAAGTACCAGAATCATCAATTAAATTAACTTTTGAAACAGAGCACTATTTTATATTTACATCAAATATTGTCCAAAAGAAATTGTTTACTAAAAAAATTAAAACAAATATAATTATTTTAGATAGATTTGGCAGATTAAAACTATCCATTAAGAATGGAAAAATATTTGAAGGTGAAGAAACTGAAACAAAAGAAAATGTAAAGGAATTTTTAAAATCTAGGCATAACGATATTGCGCCTCAAGTGCATTTACTAACAGATTTGAAATTAATAGATTATTCAGGATTAACTTCTAATTCAAGTATCATAGACGCAGTAACTCAAGAATTTAAAGAATCTAAAAAAGTTGCAGTGATTGTGGAAATATAATAGTTAATATAAAAAAATAAAATATTACTGATTCATCGTCATTGCATAAATAATAATTCCCATTGCAGCTATCATTCCAAGTATAAGTGATTTAGAAATCATATCAATTAATCATATATTAAATAATTAAGTATTATCAAAAAACGAAAGTAGAAGTTTAGTAAAATTGAACACTAGAAGTATTGACAAAAAGAAGTAAAATACTATCAAAATAATAATTGAATTGTAGAATAAAATGGATAATGCAAAAATTGCACTAATTGGTGGATTTGTTACTGTAGTAGCACTATCAGCTATTTTGGTATTAATGAGATAATTTCTAGGTAAAAATATTAAAAATTCCAGTACATTTGTTTAGTGGTAATAATTAAAACTAGTATGAGAAAATCATTAGGAGATTATAATATTGAAAAATCATCATCTTCGGATCTAAATAATATTAATTGGTCACAAAAAAAACAAAAGGATGACAATAAACCAAAAAAGAAAAAAAGTGTAAAAACAAGTCAAATTCCTTCAGGAACTAATATTATTTACAAAAAAGATAATGAAGAAAAAATTGTTACTAAAAAAATATTTAAAATAGAAGATGAGCAAAATTTTGCAAAATCTAAAGAAAAAACAGGCAAGAGATATGAAAATACATCTGCATTATTAGGTCAAGTTAAAGAAAAATCCTACAAGCGACCTGCAAGGTAAATTATCAAAGAAAATGAAAATTAGTTGAAACAGTTTTTATAAATAAAAAATTAGAGACAGTTAAGTGAAAATGTCGAGAATTAAAGAAAAATTTGAAGAACTAGAAAAAAGAAATGAAAAAGCATTGATATCATATATTATGCTAGGATTTCCAAATGAAAAAGCTACAATGTCAACAATTAGGGGATTAGTGAAGGGAGGAGCAGACATAATAGAATTAGGATTTCCATTTTCAGATCCTTTAGCTGATGGTCCAGTTATTCAAAATGCAAGTACCATTTCACTTGAAAAAGGAACTAATGTTTCAAAATTTTTCAACATTGTAAAAAAAATTAGAAAAGAAACAGACATTCCACTTGTATTAATGACATATACCAATATCCTACATCATATGGGGTATCAGAAATTTATTAAAAATGCAAAAAAAGTAGGAATCGACGGATTTATTCTTCCAGATATGTCAATTGAGGAATCAAAAGATTATCTAAAAGCAGCAAAAAATAATTCAGATACCATATTTTTGATATCTCCAAATACAAGTAAAACTAGAATAGAAAAAATTGCAAAAGCATCAACAGGATTTTTGTATCTTGTTGCAGTGTTTGGAACTACAGGGGTAAAAACAAGTATCAAAAATTATACATTAAAAGCAATCAAAAATGTAAAAAAACAAACCAAAAGTAAAATTCCAATTGGTATTGGATTTGGAGTATCTACTCCAGAGGATGTAAAAAAATACATCAAAGCTGGAGCAGATGCAGTAATTGTAGGAAGTGCATATTTGAAATTAATAGAAAGAACAAAACAACAGGATCTTGAATCAAAGATAACATCATTTACAAAAAGTCTAAAAAAACAAACAATTTCTCAGTAATTATTACACACAATAGATACAAAACATACAAAAACTAGATGTTTATTTCAATAATGTGCAGACGAAGTTTATTTTTGTCACAGGTGGAGTAATGTCCGGTTTAGGAAAAGGAGTTACAACATCATCAATTGCAAAACTACTACAATTATCAGATCAAAAAGTATCCTGTATCAAAATTGATCCATATCTAAATTATGATGCAGGAACTATGAATCCAGTAGCTCATGGAGAAGTCTTCGTTACAGAAGATGGGGGTGAATGTGATATGGATATTGGAAATTATGAGAGATTTTTAAATCAAGACATCTCAAAGGATCATAACATAACAACTGCCCAAGTTTATTCATCAGTAATTGATGCAGAACGAAAGGGAGAATATCTTGGAGCATGTGTACAAATAATTCCTCATATTACAGATGAAATAAAAAATAGAATTAGAAAAGTTGCAAAAGATGAAAAATTAGATTTTCTAATTGTAGAATGTGGAGGAACAGTGGGAGATATTGAATCACTTCCATTTTTAGAAGCATTAAGACAGATGAAAGTAGAAGAGGGTCCACAAGGAGTAATTTTTGTTCATGTTACATTAGCACCATCCTTAGATGTCGTAGGAGAGCAAAAAACAAAACCTACACAACATAGTGTACAAGAATTAAGAAGGATAGGAATTCAAGCTGACTTTTTAGCAGTTAGATGTACACTACCATTACAAGAAAAAACAAAGAAAAAGATTGCAATGTTTACAAATGTAACTACAAAGGATGTATTATCATGTCATGATGCAAAATCAATTTTTGAAGTACCACAAATGCTATACGAACAAGGAATCATGGATTCAATGTTTACAAAATTTGGTAAAGTTGGAATGGTTAATGCATCAGCTAATTGGGACAAATGGAATAAAATTGCGGAAAACATGGTTAATCATGATGATCAAAAAATAAAAATTGCAATGGTTGGGAAATATGTAACACTTGCAGATAGTTATGTAAGTGTAAATCATGCATTAAAACATGCAGGTGCAGAAATCGGAAAATCAATTGATATTGATTGGATAGATTCAGAATCAATAATAGATTATCAACAATTATCAAAATATGATGGAATTTTAGTTCCAGGAGGATTTGGAACAAGGGGATCAGAAGGAATTATTCAAACTGCAAATTTTGCAAGAGAGAAAAATATCCCATATTTGGGAATATGTTTTGGATTTCAATTAGCAGCAATTGCATTTGGTAGAAATGTTTTGAATTTAGAAGATGCAAACTCTACAGAAATTAAAGCAGATACAAAAAATCCGATTGTAGATTTACTTCCAGAACAAAAAGATGTTTTAGATATGGGGGGATCTCTTAGATTAGGGGCAAACGAAGTATTAATCAAAACAAACTCTAATGCTGAAAAAATCTATAATTCCTTAAAAATCAACAAAAGACACAGACATAGATATGAAATAAATAAAGAATACATATCTGAATTTGAAAAAAATGGATTAATATTTTCAGCAGATAGTGATGGAGGTAAAAGAATGGAAATGTTGGAGATTCCAAACCATAAATTTTACCTAGGAGTACAATTTCATCCAGAATTTAACAGTAGACCAGGATTTCCAGAAGAAGCATTTTCTGCATTTATCAAAGCATCATCTGAAAAATAATTCAAAATTATTCAATTTTAGAAATTTCATAAATTTTTTGTCTTGCATCCCTAATGGAAACTTTCTTTTTTACATATCCTTTTTTCAATAAATGACTTAATGCTAAACGAACAGTTCGGTCAGGAAGTAATGTTTTATTTGCTAAATCTTTTTGGGTTAGCGCTCCCTCATATTCGAGTGTTTTTAATAATAATTTAGAGCTAGGAGGCATACTAAGTAGATCTTCAGCAAGATGAACTTTTTTTGCTAAAGCAGAAATTCCAGTTGTATCTTTTTTAAGACGAACAATTTTTGCAGGAGGAATAAATTTAGAACATTCAACAGTTTTTTTGACCTTGTATCTATCCAACCCATCTAAAACAACTTCACAATGTAATCTTGCAGAAATATCATCAATTTTAATAAAGCTATTATTTGAAACAATAATGGGTCGCCTAGTAACATCAAGAGAATTTACAGAAATTATTTCAAACACTGCAGAATCTTGAAACAACACAGGTCCACCAGCAGACATTGAATATGCAGAAGAACCAATTGGAGTAGAAACAATTATTCCGTCACTATTATCATGCCAAACTTCATCTCCATTAACACGTAATGTATGTTCCATGAGCATTGCACTTTTAGAAGAAAATACAGCGACATCATTTAGCACAGGATAAACATTCTTTCCATCAATTTTAACACCTAAGCGAGGAACTTCTTCAATAGTAAAATTTTGTTTTTTTAAGATATTAACAAAGGAAGAAAATTCGCGGAGTTCAATTTGAGCCAAAAATCCACTTGCCTCTCCTTCACTAATACCCAGTACAGGAGAGGTAGAATCAAAAGTTCTATGAAAGTAATTTCTAACACCCTTATCTCCACCTAAAACAATTATACAATCGGCGTGTTTATTCTTAGATTTTGTAATATTAAACGATTCAATATTTGATTCATTCAAAATTTTTTTAATGATTTTAGATGCAGTTTCAGATGTTCCAGAACCATAAATCCCTATTTGCATTGAAAAACAAGTCCAAAGAGGAGAATAAAAGAATAATGCATCACAAGTCTCGAAAATCTACTAAATTATAAAAATAAGAAGCATTATTTTCTACCATCCCCTTTTTAGGAATTTTTTGCAAACCAACATTATTAGATTCAAGTGCAGCCTGAGCAGAACCTGCTGCAAAACATAATGCCCACAAAAAATCTTTTTCCTTTAACATAGTACAAGTAAATGCAGAGCAAAAGATATCTCCAATTCCAGTTGTATCATGAATATTTTTATTTGGCAATTTAAGAGAATAAACTCTATTTTTTACCAATAAAGAAACATTTGATTTGTTAGTTAACAACACATATTCAATTCCTTTTTTTTGCAATGCTAACATCATTTCATCATGTGACCCACTAACAATATTTTGACCTTCTTCAGGATTAATTTTAATTGCAGTTACATCAGATAAATCAAGATCAGTTTTTTTTAAAATAATATTATTTTTAGAATCCTTTTGACGTAAAAATCCCTGAGGATCAACAAGTAAAAAATTAGAATCATCTTTAATTTTTTTAAAAACATCATTAGAAATTTCATGAAAAATTGGACTAACAATATGACCATCAGCATCAAGACTAGAATAATCAATTGGATCACATTCATTTTCAAGTTTCAAAGTTCTATCAGTTCCAGAAATAGATATAGAGAATTTGGTAGTATTTTTATTAGATTCTGAATTTATTAAATTAATTTTATGTTCAGTAAGATATTGTTGTGGGAAATCAGAACCAAATTTTGTAAAAAGATTTACATCAAATTTGAATTCACGTGCCATAATACCACAGTAAGATGCGGCACCACCAATTTGCTCATAAGAATTTCCTTCAAGATGGATAGTATCAAGGGCACAATGAGAGAAAATAGACAGTTTCATTTCTTTAATTTTTAAGTTTAGTAAATTTAGTTTTTTGCATTATTTTTCTCAAAACAATCAGAACACATCATCTCACCATTTAAAATTATTAATTTTATACCAGATCTAAAACAATGATGACATAATCCTTTCAAAATTGATCATAAGTATCAAGTCAACATATGATTAAAGGATAAAGTATTTTTTCATGAATTTAGGCATAAATTTAGACATTTTTCCAAATTACCCGCAAGAATATAAGTAGGCAAAATGGCTGAATTTTATGCCATTAAAACGTGCAAGTAGAGGTCGAACAAAAGGAGGAAAAGGATCTTCAGGAACAGTACAATGTACAAACTGTGGTCAAACAGTTCCAAAAGACAAAGCAAAGAAAGTTACTTCAAAATTAAATTTAGTAGAACATACTTTGGCAAAAGAATTACGTGCACAAGGCGCATATATTGCATCACCAACTGTTTTGAAACATTATTGTATTTCATGTGCAGTTCATTTCAAAATTATCAAAGTTAGATCAGAAGAAAGTAGAAGAAAACGCGGTAAACTTCGTGGTTAGTATTATTCTGTAATATTTTTTGTAGTGTAAATCATTCTTTGTATTAATGTAATTCCTGCAATAATTATTACAATGATTACAGCATAATCCATAAAACCAATAATACCAATTATTGCAATCACCAAAAGTCTTTCAGCTCTTTCACCAATTCCAATTCCCTGAAGTTTTATGTTAATTAAATCAGACTTTGATCTAGCGTAGCTAACTAACAAGGATAAAGTGATTGCAAGTAATACAATATATGGTTCAGCATATCCACCAATCAAAATTCCCAAAAATATTGCAACTTCAGAAATTTTATCAAACATTGAGTCAAGATATTCACCTTTTTTTGATGTCTTTCCAGTTACTCTTGCAACTTGACCATCAACCATATCAAAAAATCCTGAAACAAGTAACAAAATTCCACCAATAATTAATCCAAATTCAATACCCATACCATAAACAACAGCAGAAGATAATGCAATGACAAGACCTACAACAGTCCAAAAGTTTGGAGATAGTCCAGTTGCAGCAAATCCTTTGCCTATCTTTTCAAGTCCAGGACGAAGAGTTTCACGTAAATTATTTAACACAAATTACACCCAAAATACCATCTAATAAAGTCAACAGACACATTCAAGGGTAAATGTGTAGTGAAATATTTGAATAATTATCAAGAAAATACGAATCTAATCTCAAGTAGATAATGAGTACGATATTATTTTTGAGAGAGGTTCATGGCAATCATGGTAGAAATAATTTTTGCAGCCAATGATGCAGTTGCTCCATTATCATGGTATGGATTTAATTCCACAATATCCACACCCGTTACTTTTGTTTCTTTAAAAGAACGAATCATATCAAATAATTCTCTAGAAGTTATTCCCTCAGCTTCAGGATTACCAACACCAGGAGCAAATGCAGGATCTAAAACATCAAGATCAAAGCTAGAATAAATTGTATCAAAAGTAGAAACATAATCTTTAATCAACTGAGGTCCTTTCCCATTTCTAACTTCTCTATCAGAAATTGTTTTAATTTTATTTTCAGTAAGAAATTCTAATTCTTCCTTAACAAATGCTCTAGCACCAACATGTAAAATATTTTCAGCGCCTCTTTCTTCAACAATTCGTCTCAAGTAAGATGCATGACTTAGTTTAATGTCTGCAAATTCATCACGTAAATCATAATGTGCATCAAAAACAACATATCCAGTTTCTTTTGGAAAACTTGTATACGTTCCATATGTAATAGAATGCTCGCCACCTAAAATGAAAAGCTGACGTTGTTTTGCAACAAGTTCAGCAGTAATTTTTTTTAACATGTCAATCATTTCAGATGCAACAACAGTATGACGAGTATTTCCTAAATCTTCAATATTAACAGATTCTAAATCAATTCCAAATTCAGGATGAAAAATTTCAATATTGTTAAAGGAGTCTCGAATTACATCAGGTCCAAATCTACAACCAGGTTTGTATGAATGTGTAGCATCAAAAGGCACTCCAAAAATTGTGGCAACAGGCTCACCGTCCTCATCAGATCCAGTGATTAACGGATTTTTATTCATGTATAACTCAAGAAAACTCATAGTACAATTACACCATTAAATTTGGACGTTTGGAAATATGTTTTGGAAAATTTAAACCAGTAAATGGCTTGTCTTTTGTTTGTTCTTTAATTTCATTTAAAAAGTCATCAAAAGATAATTCTCTAACTGTACCAGTTTGTCTATCACGAATACTAAGATTTTCTGAATTTGCTTCCTTTTCACCAATTACAAGAATATATTGTATCCATTCTTTTTCAGCTTCACGAATTCTTTTGCCAATACTTTCGTTTCTATCATCTATATCTACACGAACAGAATTAACAGAAATTTTATCTGCCAGTTTTTCACAAAAATCATCAAACTCTTCTTTTAATGGAATAATTCTAACTTGTGTTGGAGATAACCATAATGGAAATTGAGGTTTACGACCTTCATGGGAATCAGTTGCAGCTTTTTCTAATAATGCATAAATGATTCGTTCAATTGCACCACTAGGAGAATTGTGTAAAATGATTGGATGTTTTTTCTCATTATTTTCATCTACAAACTCAATTCCATATCTGTCACCATTTTCAACATCTATTTGATCAGTAGAAAGGGCTGATGCTTTTCCAAGATTATCAACAAAATTAAACTCCCATTTTAAAACAAAATAAAAGAATTTTTCAGTCCACATCTCAACTAATACTGGCTTTCCATTCTTTTTTACTAATTCTTCAATTGCAGATTTATTCTCATTGTAGAAATCCTCAGTGAATCTAATAGCCATATCATAATCAGATTTCTCAATACCAAGATTACTCAAAACACTTTGAGATAAATCAAATCTGACTTTAATTTCATCAATTGCCTGATTCATGTTAGCACAAAATGCATGACAGTCAGGCATAGTAAATGCTCTCAGTCTTCGAAGACCAACTAATTCACCAGATTGCTCTCGCCTAAAGCTATATCTAGTAAGCTCATAGAGTTTGTAAGGTAAATTCTTGAATGACATTTGAAAATGATTAGCCATAAGAAATTGACCAAAACATGCAGCAAATCTCAAAAATAATTTTTTGCCATCTGAATCAATATTGTATTGTCTTGCAGGGAAACGATTGAAATAACTAACCATACTTGGATGTTCTGAATCATACATTATTGGAGTTTCAACTTCATAACCACCATATTCTTTAACTCTATCAGTAACATATCTCTCAATAAGAGATTTAATCAAACGACCGTTTGGAAAAAAACCTCATGTTACCTGAATCAGAAGCAGGTTCATAGTCAGCAATGCCCATTTT
>CABXPS010000024.1 GCA_902514095.1 uncultured marine group I thaumarchaeote
CGGTATAGTTCCAACATTTCAAAAAACCCATTTTCATAGAATCTATGTAGCATATGGTGGAGTGTTTATTGTAATGTCTGTTTTTTGGGGATGGTTAATTGATGGAATATCTCCTGATCAATATGATATAATTGGAACGTTTATTGCAGTAATTGGAATTTTAATAATTTTCTATTATCCTAGAAAAGGAGAAAAATTTGATTGATACAATAACTTCTTTGAGTATTTTCTTTTTTGCTGCATTATTGGAAATTGGTGGAGGTTATTTGATCTGGAAATGGTTGAAAAACCATCAAGGAAAAATTTTTGGATTAGTTGGAGGGTTAATCTTATTTTCATATGGTATTGTGATGACTTTACAACCTGAGAATTTTGGAAAAGTTTATGCCGCATATGGTGGATTTTTTGTTGTATCTTCTTTACTGTGGGGGTATTGGATAGATAAGAAAAAACCTGACAAATTTGAAATTATTGGTTCTATTGTAGTCTTGATTGGTATTGCAGTTATGTTTTATTTTCCTAGATAATTTTATTTTTTAAAAAATTTTTTATGTGATAAATTATTTTCTTGCATAATTTACAGCAAATTCTATCATTTCTTTTGGTATGTTTCTTTTTGCAACTTTTGCTAATCCTTTGAATTCTACTGTATTGTTCACTTCATGTACAACTATACCTTTCTCTTCGTCTTCCATCATGTCTATTCCTAGAATTCCTCCTCCCATTGCTTTTGATGCTTTAATTGCCATTTCTTCCATTTCTTTTGTAATCTCACAAATTTCTGGATCAGCTCCTAATGCAATATTTGTTTTAAAACCACCTGATGATTTTCTATACATTCCTGCAATAGGTTCATCCCCAATTGTAATTATCCTAATATCTCTTGGTGGTCTTTTTACAACTTCTTGTAAATAGTAAATTCTATCATGTGGGCTATCTGTAATTTCTCTAACTTCCACAACTGCATCTATAGTATCTTTGTCTTTAATTGGCATGACTCCTCTTCCCCAACTACCTATTACCGGTTTGATAACAAGTGGGTATCCCACATTTTCTAAATTTTCTGTAGCACTTTCACTTGAAAATGAAAAATATGTTTTTGGAGTTGGAATGTTATTTTTTTTTAATTGTAATGTCATAAACATTTTATTTCCACAAATACTGGCAACATCAAATTTATTTAAAACTGGAATATCTAAAAATTCTAAAGCTGATGTAAAATGAAGACCTCTGAAATAACTTACACATCTTTCTAATACCACGTCCCCTAAATCTAAATCCTCTTTTTTTGTATCTGTATTAATTTGAGTAATTTTGGCATCTAACATTATTGCAGTATGTCCTAATTCGGCGGCTTCCTTTTGGAGCATTTTTTCTTCTGTTCTTAAACGGTCAAAAACAATGCTGATTTTTGACATTACTCTCCCCAGTCTTCGCCTACGCTTTCTGCTTGTTTTAGCTCAATATTTGATCCTTCTTTTTTGGAAATTTCAAAGTCAGCTCCACAATCAGGGCAGGAAACTATTTCTCCTACTGAGGCATCTTCTGGGATGTTGAGTTTTGCGTCACATTCTGGACAGTTCATGTTTTTGATTTCCTTTTCTTTTGTAATTTATTAGCTTCCGTTGATTGCATACCCCATAATTCTACGAATCCTTTGGCCAATCTTTGGTCAAATGTGGATTCTACCCCATAAGTTGCAATATCGTGACTGTACAATGAACTATTTGATTTTCTACCTACTACTCTCAGACTTCCTTTGTACATCTTTAGTTTTACAGTGCCTGAAACTGGTTTTTGAGACGTTTCAATAAATCCATCAAGATCTGCTTTGAGGGGATCTTGCCAAAGTCCTGAATATACCAAATGTGCCCATTCATCATCAATAATTGTTTTAAATTTATTTTGGTGTTTTGTGTGAACCATTTTTTCTAAATCTGCATGTGCTTCAATTAGACAAGTTGCTGCAGGAGTTTCATACACTTCACGTGATTTAATTCCCACTACTCGATCTTCAATGTGGTCTATTATTCCAACACCTGATGCACCTGCTTTTTTGTTGATATATTCAATTATTTTTTGTGAATCTTTTATTTTCCCATCTACTTCAACTGGAATTCCTTTTTCAAATTTAATTTCTAAATATGTTGGTTTATCAGGTAAGTCTTTTGTTTTTACCCAAATAAAAGCATCTTCTGGTGGTTCATTATATGGATCTTCTAAAACACCTCCTTCAATTGCACGTCCCCATAAATTTTGATCAATACTAAATTTTTTTGCAACTGAATCTATTTCTATCCCATGTTTATTTGCAAATTTTAATTCTGTATCCCTGTCTAAATTTTTATCCCTAATTGGTGCTATGATTGGAAGATCTGAACCAGAACGTAATGTGATATCAAAACGTACTTGATCATTTCCTTTACCTGAACATCCATGTGCTAATGATGTTACTTTTTCTTTTTTTGCAATTTCTAAAACTTTCTCTGCAATTAATGGTCTTGCAAGAGCTGTTGCTAAACAATATTTTTTTTGATAAAGTGCATTTGCTTTAATTGCTGGAAATATGTAATCTTTAACAAATTCTTTTTTTGCATCAATATTGTAATGTTTTTTCACACCTAATTTTTTTGCTTTTGAAGCAATTTTTTTTGCATCATCTCCTTGTCCTACATCTACTGTAACTGTAATTACATCCATGTCATGTTCTTCTTGTAAGTATTTTACAACAACTGAAGTATCTAATCCTCCAGAAAATGCAAGAATTCCTTTTTGAGTCATGAAACATCTTTTCCGTAGCATTTTCGAATTTATCTTTTGTGTTGTGCTTGATTTTTTTCTTTTTTTGGAAAAAATTTATGACTAGCTTAAGCTAAAATTCGATGATTATTTAACTATCAAATATAACGCTGTTTTATGACGATTAAATTGATACTTTCTGTAGGTATTACAGTAATTATCCTAGGTTCCATTGCTGGAGTTTTTCTTTCTAATACAAATTCTGATGAAAATAATCTTCGAATTGCATATTTTCCAAATATTGGACATGCAATTCCTATAGTTGGAATAGAAAAAGGATTTTTTGTAGAAAAAATTAGTACTGCTACTAAAATTGAAACTAGGATTTTTGATAGTGGACCACAAGTGATAGAATCCCTTTTTGCAAATTCTGTTGATATTGCATACGTTGGACCTGGACCTGCCATTAATGGATTTTTAAATTCTGAAAATAATAATATTCAAATTTTATCTGGAGCTGCAAGTGGTGGTGCAAGTTTTATTGTTCATCCCAATTCTGAAATAAATTCTGCATCTGACTTTGTAGGAAAAAAAATTGCTGCACCCCAAATTGGAAATACTCAGGATGTTTCATTACGAAATTATTTATCTGAAAATAATTTAAAACCTGCTGAAAAAGGTGGTTCTGTAATTGTCTATAATATTGCTAATCCTGACATTTACACTTTATTTGTAAAAGGTGATATTGATGGTGCATGGGTTGCAGAACCTTGGGCAACAATTTTAGAAACTGAGCTTGGTGGAAATAGATTATTTTTTGAAGAAGATCTGTGGCCAAACAACCAATTTGCATCTGTATTATTAATTGCAAATACTAATTATGTTGAAAAAAATCCTGAAATCATTTCTAACTTTCTTCTTTCTCATTATGAAACTGTAGATTGGATTAATGATAATCCTGTTGAAACTAGAAATATTTTTAATAGTTTCTTAAAATCTCATCTGGGTCAGTCTTTATCTGATAATGTTGTTGATATCTCATTGTCTAATATTGAAATCACTTCTGATCCTATACGGGATTCTGTTTATTCTTTTGCTGAAAAAGCTAATGTTTTGGGATATTTGGGAAGAAATGGATATGATTTATCTGAAATTTTTTACACTATTGATTCAAATTCTAACTTTGTAGGGGGTACTTAGATGACTAAATTAGAGGCTAAGAATATTGTTAAATATTTTAGCCATGATTCTCATAATCTTAAAGCACTAGGTGGTATTAATTTAAAAATTGAATCTGGTGATTTTGTATGTCTAGTTGGACCCTCAGGATGTGGAAAATCCACTTTTTTGCGTATAGTTGCAGGCTTAGAAAAACCTGATGAAGGTCAAATCATATTTGACGGTCAACCTGTAACTGAAACTGGACCTGAGAGAATTATGGTTTTTCAAGAAGGTGCTTTGTTCCCCTGGCTTAAGGTTCAAGATAATGTTGAATTTGGATTAAAGATGGCTGGAATTTCAAAGGAAGAGCGTGCAAAGATATCTCATAGATATTTGGATATGATGCAATTAACAAAATTTGCAGATTCTTTTACTTATCAACTTTCAACTGGAATGAAACAACGTGTAGCTATTGCTAGAGCTCTTGTGATGGATCCTGATGTTTTGTTAATGGATGAACCGTTTGCAGCTCTTGATCCACAAACTCGAGATTTATTGTTAGTTGAAATGCAACTAATTTGGGAAAAAACTAAAAAAACTATTTTATTTGTTACTCATAATGTTGCAGAAGCAGCTGTGCTTGGAACTAAAGTTGCCGTTTTTAGTAATAGACCATCAATAATTAAAAAAGAATTTACAAATGATTTTCCACGACCTAGAACTGCTGAAGATGACTCTTTGAAAAAATTCCAACAAGATGTTTTACTAGAACTTAGACCTGAGGTAAAGAAAAATCTGGAGTAATTATTATGGCAAAAAATTTTACTCCCTATCGAATTGCATTTTATATCGGAATTGTAGTAGTTTGGCAAATTATTGCAATGATTGGAATATGGCCAGATAATATTTTCCCATCCCCCTATGAAGTAGTTGAAGATTTGTTTTATGGTGGTGCTGATGGTAGTCTGTTTTATGGAATTGCAACAAGTATGTGGAGATTATCTATTGGATTGGCAATTGCGATTGCTGGTGGTATTGTATTGGGAATTTTCATGGCAAGGGTTGAAGTAATTAATCAAACTGTTGGTTCTCTAGTTTTAGGTTTACAATCGATTCCTTCAATTGCATGGGTTCCATTGGCAATACTTTGGTTTGGTTTAACTGATGGCGGAATAATTTTTGTTACAGCAATTGGTGCAATTTTTGCTGTTACAATTAACACCTATACTGGAGTCAAAAATATTGATCCTCATTTTATTGAGGCTGCTAGAAACATGGGTGCCAAAGGAACTCAATTAATTACTGCTGTCCTGATTCCTGCAGCATTTCCATACATGATTTCTGGATTTAAACAGGGATGGGCTTTTGCATGGAGAGGCGTAATAGGTGCTGAAATATTGTTTTCATTCTTGGGATTGGGATTTTTACTAAATGCTGGACGTTCTCTAAATGATGTTTCTCAAGTAATTGGAATTATGGTTGTTATCATGTTAATAGGCTTGATAATTGATGGTGTGATTTTCAAAAGATTAGAAACTAAAGTAATGTCTCGTTGGGGTTTGAGATAATTTTTTTTATTTTCTAATTTTTAATGAAACAATAAATGCACATACAATGATTGCAATTGCAAAATACATTACAGCTACGTAGTCAAACATGAATGCGATACTTCCTGCTATTATTGGTCCTATTACTGTTGAAATGGATAATGTTGAACTAAATATTCCTGTTGATGTTGAACGTGGATTGTTTTCCATTAAATGAAAATTTCCTCCAATAAACAAAAATGCCCATGTTGCTCCAACTAGTGACATGAATGGCATTGCCATCCACCACTCTGTTACAAATGATAACCCAATAAATACAAACGTAGTACAACCAATTCCAATTTTAAATTTAGTAACATTAGAAAGTTGAATCTTACTTGCCATGATATTCATTAAAATAAATGCTGTCAATGTGTTGGCAACATATACTACAGAAATATGGTATAGGTCTCCTCCCCATCTTTCTACAATCATTATTGGAAGAATTGTCCATACTGCAGCAGCACCAATATGTCTTAGTAATAATGATAAAAATAGAAATTTATTTTTTAAAATTACTAATTTTGTTGTTCCTGGCTCCATTTCTTTTTTTTGTTTTGGATTTGGAAGTTTTATTGTAAAAATTAATCCTATGATAAATGATGCAGCACTAATTATGAAAATTAATCTAAGATCACTTGCAATTCCTGCAGCAGCAATTCCTGCTAACCATCCTAAAGCATGAAAAGAAATTACTGTGGCTGCCCTCTTTTTATCAATATTTGCTTCATATGTGTAAGCAATCATTGCTGGAATCATTATTCCACTTGCAATTCCTGCTGCAATTCTTACTAGAAATAATAATGTCAGGTCATCTGCAAAATAATGTAATCCAAATGCTATGGCACACCCTATGAACCCAATTCTAATGAATTTGAGCCTGGTTCCCTTTTTGTCTGAATGTCTTCCAAAATAAATTTCTGATAAAATTTGTGCAAAACTGAATGAAGCTATTAGTAATCCAATTTCAAAAATAGAATCTGTTACACCTTTTCCAATAATTGGCATGAATACAAATACAATTGAAATTCCTGCATGTTGAAAAAATGTTGCACTACGAACTAAGTTGTTTACTTGTAACTTTGACATAAATACACATTAATTTTAATTCAACCTAATTTCAACATACGTCCATATTTGAGACTTTTTTTCAATTTTTATCTGAAAAGAGTTAAACTGTATAAGTATTTTTTAAAATTAATTGACTGAAAAAGAATCTTTCTTAGATGCGTTAAAAACTAGAGTTTTACTTTTTGATGGGGCAATGGGTACTGAAATTCAAAAATATGATCCCGCCCCTGAAGATTTTCCAAATAATCAAGATGGATTTAATGATGGTTTGATATTGACTCACCCTGATTGGATAAAACAAATTCATAGAAATTATCTAGATGCTGGTGCTGATTGTATTGAAACAAATTCTTTTGGTTCTAATAAAATAAAATTAGATGAATATGGTTTTGGTGATCAAACTATTGACTTCAATAAAAAAATTGCACTTTTAGCATCTGAAGTATGTGCTGAATATTCTGATACTACTCGATTTGTAATTGGTTCTATGGGTCCGACAGGTTATTTGCCAAGTTCTGATGATCCTGATTTGGGACAAATTCCTCTTGATAAAATTCGAGAAGCTTTTGAATTACAAGCTGAAGGTTTGATTCTTGGCGGTGTAGATGCTTTACTTATTGAAACAAGTCAGGATATTTTGGAAGTAAAATTAGTTATTGAAGCATGTCATAATGCCATGTCTAAAACTGGAAAGAAAGTGGCCATTATTTCTAATACCACATTAGATCAATATGGTAAAATGTTGTTAGGTACCAATATTCAATCTGCATACACCACAGTATCTGATATGGGAATTGATGTGTTTGGATTGAATTGTTCTACTGGCCCAATTGAAATGAATCCTAGTGTACAATGGCTTGATGAACAAAATGAACATAATCTTTTAGTTGTCCCAAATGCTGGAATGCCTGAAAATCAAGGTGGACAAGCTGTTTACAAAATGACTCCTGAAAAAATGGCTGATGCTTTAGGTGATTTTCTTAATCAATACAACAAAGTTAGAATAATTGGTGGATGTTGCGGCACAAATCCTGAACATATCAAATCTTTAAGAAAAATTATTGACGAAAAAGCCAGTTCTATCAAGGGTTAAGTATTTAGAAAAACTGATGTGATTTTAGAGAGTATGACTGTTCCAAGAGTAAGTTCTGCATTGAAAGCCGTTGATCTTAAACAAATTCCTGCACCTTTGATTATTGGAGAAAGAATCAACACCCAGGGTTCTCGAAAAGCCAAAAAATTGGTTCTAGCTGATGATTTTGATGGATTAGTTGATTTGGCAAGAATTCAATCTGAAGATGGTGCACATTGTTTAGATGTGTGTGTTGCTACTACTGAACGTTCTGATGAACGTGAATTTATGTTAACTTTAGTGAAAAAATTGAGCTTAGAAATTGATGCTCCTCTTGTAATTGACTCTACTGATCCTGATGTGATTGAATCTTCCGTCCAGCAAATTCCTGGTAGACCCATAATTAATTCAATTAATTTAGAGGGTGATGGAAGTAGATTTGAAAAATTAGCTCCTGTAATGGCAAAATATGGTTTACCTGCAATAGCTTTGTGTATTGGTCCTAATGGAATGGCAAAAACACCTAATCAGAAAGTAGAAACTGCTGAATTACTTTATGAAACTGGTAAAAATTATGGATTAAAAATTGAACAATTTATTTTTGATGTACTTACTTTTACTTTAGCAACTGGAGAAGATGAATTTCTTGATGCTGGTAAAAATACTTTGGAAGGAATTCGTCTTGTTAAAGAAAAATTTCCTAATTGTTTCACTACATTAGGTTTAAGCAATATCAGTTTTGGATTGATGCCTTATGCTAGAAAAATTCTTAATTCTATATTTTTACATCACGCTGTAAAAGTTGGACTTGATTCAGCTATTGTAAATGCAAAAGAAATTATTCCTTATGGTGATATTGATCCAAAAGAAAAGAAACTTGCTGAAGATTTAATTTTTAATACTCATCCTGATGCACTATCCGATTTAATTTCTTATTTTGAAAAAACAGGACCTCAAACTACCGATAATACAAAAAAAATTGATGTTGATCCTACTTGGCCTCCTGGTAAACGTGCTAATTTTAGAATTGTACATAGACTAAAGGATGGAATTCAAAATGATGTTGTTTCTGCAATTGCTGACAAACTTGGAAAAAATGATTTAATTCAAAATAATGATGGAATTTTATCTCTTGATCTTCCTAAAGACATTACTCATCCTGGTGCAATTAAGACTCTCAATGAAGATTTACTTCCTGCAATGAAAGAAGTGGGTGATAAGTTTGGATCTGGAGAATTAATCCTACCTTTTGTTTTGAAATCTGCTGAATGTATGAAGGCGTCTGTTAATGAACTTGAAAAATATTTAGTTAAAGAAGAAGGAACAAGTAAAGGAAAACTTGTTTTAGGAACTGTTTATGGTGACGTTCACGATATTGGTAAGAATCTTGTAAAAACTATCTTTCAAAATAATGGTTATTCTGTATATGATTTAGGAAAACAAGTTCCACTTCAGAAATTTTTAGAAAAAATTGATGAAGTAAAACCTGATGCAATCGGTCTATCTGCATTATTAGTTTCAACTTCTAAACAGATGAAATTTTTTGTAGAACATGCCCGAAAAAATAACATGACTGTTCCAATTCTTTGTGGTGGAGCTGCAATTAACAGTAATTATATTAATCGAATTGCAAAAGAAGGTGGGATTTATGATCCTGGTGTATTTTATTGTAATACAATGTTTGAAGGTCTAAAAACCATGGACGCTTTAATTTCTGATGATAATCCAAAACTTTTGGAAGAATGGAAAACAAAATTAGAAAATTGGAAAGAAAGATCAAACACTCCTATTGATCCTTCTACTATCCCTAGAAGTAATGTTAAACCTGTAGACCCTCCTGATCCTAAAATGATTGGTGAACCTATTCGTTTAAAATTAGATCAAATCAATATGGATGAAGTTTGGACAATGATTGATAAAAAATCTTTATTCAAATTATCTTGGGGCTTGAGAGGAAAAGCTGGTGCAGAATCTGAGGAGGAACATGAACAATTACTAACTGAATGGAAAATTCGATTAATTCGTGATAAATTAATTGAGCCTGAAATTGTGTATGGTTATTTCAAATGTCATAATAATGGTCAAAAACTACTAGTTGAGAATCCCTCTGGTGATGATGTAGAATTTGATTTTCCACGTTCCACGAGACCTGAACATTTGTGTTTGGCTGATTATTTTGGAGATGATGATATTGTTGCATTTCAATCTGTAACTGTTGGAACTAAGGTTGCTGATGTTTTAGATACATGGAATGCTGAAGATAAATATTCTGATGCATATTATTTACATGGACTATCTGTGGAACTTGCAGAAGCTTTAGCTCAATGGATTAACAAAAAAATTAAATCTGAATTAAAATTGATAAAAGGCGGATTGCGATATAGTTGGGGATTCCCTAGTTGTCCTGATGTTTCCCAGCATCATTTAGTTTGGAAACTTTTGCAACCTGAAAAATCTGGAATGACTTTGACTGAAACTGGTCAAATTATACCTGAGCAATCAACTGCTGCCATAGTACTCCATCATCCAAATGCACAATACTTTGTGATTTGATTAAAAATTCTTCTTTAGATAATCATTTAATCCATTAAAATCATTTGGTGATGTAATTAATACATCTCCTGTAATTCTATGTGCTTCTTTTACAAATTCATCAAATTCTTTACTATACTCTGATAGATTCAAACCTAAAAAATTTGCTGATTTCTGATTTTTTTCAGATGGAAATAACATAATTGGAATTATTGAGAATTCTTTTAGATTATCTGAAAGATTTTGAACTTGTTGTATGTTTTGAACAACTTGTGTTATGAATCCTTTTGGCTCTGCTTTAATTTTTTTTTCAATTTTTGAAAAATTTGGTTTATTTGAGACTGAAAGATATAATTCAATTTTAGAATTATATCCTTTTTCTTTTAGTTTAGCAACTACTACACTTGGAATTTGACCTGAATCTGGTGCGCCTGATTGTGCTGGATCTCCCATAAGTATCAAAATTCCTGTAAATCCTATTGAAATGCAGGTGTCTACAAATTTTATAATTTCTCCTTCATTTTTATCTCTGACTCTTAAACTAACTGTGATTGGAAGATTTGGAATTTCTTTTTTTATAATTTCTCCAACTTTAATTGGTGATACTCTTTGATATCCTAATACATTTTCTGTAATGTGAATTGCATCACATTTTTCTGAAATTATTTTTATTTTGTCTACAAATTTTATAATTGATTCCTCTGTATTCACATCTGGTAAAATTTTGGGAGGATTAGCTTCATATCTAATTGTCATATTTTCATTTTTTCTATACTTGGTTAAAACCTTTGAATACTAAACTCTCTGTATGATTATAGGAAAACAGTATGTTATTAGATGATTTAAACTCCCTTCTTTCTACTCCAATAGTTCCAGATATTCAATCTAATATTGATTATAGGTTAGCATCTGTGCTGGTTGTAATTTATGACACTTTCCCAAAA
>CABXPS010000025.1 GCA_902514095.1 uncultured marine group I thaumarchaeote
TGATGTTTGAAAGAATGTGGATATTAGAATATTTTCTATCTTGATGATTATAGCCGTAACTTCTATGGGAACTGCTTTTGCAGATGGATCTTTAATTTCAGTACAAACAGATAATGGTAATTATGATGAGGGGGATACAATCGTCATTTCAGGAAAAGTAAACACACTGATAGGTGATACACAAGTTACCCTACAATTATTCCAAGAAGGAACTTTGGTATCGATTGACCAAATTAAAGTAGCACAAGATGGAAATTATTCAACTACAATAAATGCTTGGGGTCCATTATGGCAAACCCAAGGGGAATACATAATCAAAGTTGTATATGGTGAAGATAATATTGCTGAAACATTATTCAATTATACGCCAAAATCAGATATACTTGAAATAACAGATAATCTGGAAGTAACTGCAGGAGATAGCGGAACATTTGATATCCGGTATACCATTAGGGGAGGAACAGTTGAGACCATAGATGTGGAACCTGAAAATTTTGGATTATTAGTAAAAATTAATTCATTAGATGATGGGAAAATCATTCTAGAATTACCTCGAGAATTCATAGACGCTGAAAAACAAAATGGTAAAGATGAAGAATTTATCATTCTCATAAATAATATACAAACAACATATGAAGAATCATCATCTTTTTCAGAATTTAGAACCTTAGCAATTAATTTTGATCAAGGAGATTCAGAAATTCAAATTATTGGAACATATGTTATTCCAGAATTTGGGACCATAGTGATGATAATTTTAACAATTGGAATAATGACATCAATTTTACTAACTAAAAATAAATTTCAAATTAAAATTTAATTTTTAGAACCAAAAGAGTATTTTTCTTTAAATGGAGAAACTGCGCGAAGTTCTTCAACTATCTTTTTGAGAATATCTACAGTTTTATTAATTTCATTTTCAGTATTAAAAATTCCAACAGTTAGACGCAGAGAACCTGTTATTTGTTCAAGTGAAAATCCCATTGATTCTAAAACATGTGATGCTTTTTGAGTATTAACTGAACATGCTGATCCTGTTGAAGCAGCAACTCCGTATTCATCTAGTTTGATAATGAGATCTTCCCCATTTACTCCAAGAAAAGTAAAATGGGCATTATTAGATAAACGATATTCAGAATGACCATTGAAAGTGACTTCTGGAATTTCATCTAAAACTCTCTTAACTAATAGTGTCTGAAGTTTTTTAATTAATGAACTATTTTTAATTAAGTTATTCTGAGCAATTTCACATGCTTGACCAAATCCTACAATACTAGCAACATTTTCAGTACCTGATCTTAATCTGAATTCTTGTCCTCCTCCTAATATCACAGGATCAATTTTTACTCCATCTTTGATGTATAGTGCACCTACTCCTTTTGGCCCATGAAGTTTATGAGATGAAATAGATAGTAAATCTACGCCTAATTCTTTTACATCTATGGCAACTTTGCCCACTGCTTGAACTGCATCAGTATGAAAAACAACTTTATTTTCATGACATATTTTGACAATTTCTGAAATTGGTTGAATAGTACCAACTTCATTATTTCCAAACATTATTGAAACAAGGCTTGTTTTTTTAGAAATTATATTTTTTAAATCCATTGTATTGATCATTCCGGATTTATCTACTGAAAGATAATTGATTTGAAATCCATTTGAAATCAGTTTTTTACATGGTTCTAAAATTGCATCGTGTTCAATAGACGATGTAATAATTTGACTATCTGGAAATTGTGATGAAATTCCAATTAGTACTGTATTGTTAGACTCAGTTCCACCAGAGGTTATCAAAATTTCTGCAGGATCTGCATTAATCAAAGAAGCAACTTGTTTTCTTGCTTTATGAATTGCTTTACGACTTAATCTACCATATCGATGTATAGATGATGGATTTCCATATTGTTCCTTAAGAAAAGGTAACATTGAATCTAAAACATCACTGTGAATTTGTGTTGATGCTGCATTATCAAGATAAATCAATTTGGAATCACATTAATTTTTCCAGGTTTGTATCCCTCTTTATCAATTTCCACAGAAGTGAATCCAATTATTTTTAATTTCTGATTTAGTTGATTCATAATATCGTCATCAAATACTGAGATCATTTTTTTATCTACTTCTATTTTTGCAGAGCCATCATAGTCTCTAACTCTAACTTGTTTTAGATTTGTGAGTTGTTTAACAAGAGTTTCTCCAAATTCAATTCGAGTTAATTTTTCAGCAGTTACTCTTTGACCCCAAGGAATTCTAGATGCTAGACAAGAATTAGAAGGTCTGTCAAATACCGATAATCCGACAGATTTTGCAACATCTCTAATTTGAGATTTTAAAAATTTAGTTTCTACAAGAGGACTTTTTATGCCATTTTCTCTGAGAGCCTGAATTCCAGGCCTATAATCTCCTAAATCGTCAAGATTGGTACCATCAACTATTACTTTTACATCGTGTTTTTTAGCTAATTCGATAAGATGTTCACCTAATTCCATTCTACAATGGAAGCATCGATCTGAATCATTTTTCACAAATTCTTCATTTTCAAGTTCACTATAATCTAAAAAAATTTGTTCGATACCTATCTCTGAACAAACTTGTTTTGCTGAAAAAAGTTCTTCTTTTGACAGTGTTTTGTAATCTGCAGTAACTGCAATAGCAGAATTGCCTAATGCTTGAAAAGCCGCATATGCAACAACTGCACTATCTACTCCTCCAGATAATGCAATCATTACTTTATTTTTATCTGTAAACCAATCGACTAATTCATTTAATTTATTCATTATATCCCATACCTTTTTTCAATCTCTCTTCTCAAAAATGCTTCTACATCTACTATTGACTTATCCAATGAATTTGAAATGTTTTTTAAATCATCAAATTCTATTTTGAAATGAGTTTTTCCTTTATACGATGATTTTTTATAATTCACTTCAAAGGATTTACCATCAAAAGTTAATGAGAAACTATGATTTGTTCTAGGAACAATAATACGATTAGAATCTAAAATTCTAATCCCTAAAGTACCTGTTTCTAATACTAGCGTATCTATAATTGTATCAACTATACTTTCATCACAAATTACACAAACAAGATTTGTTGGCCTTCCTTTTTTGGTAATTCCTGGATAAATTGAAACATCTTTTGCACCTTGATCCATAATTTTTTCAATTAAGTGACCCAAGATTTCACCAGAAACATCATCGATATTTGTTTCAAGAATTTTTACTAAATCTCTTTCAGAATTATTTTCACTACCTTGAATAATTTTTAATACATTGGAAAAATTCTCAAAATCCTTTTGACCTGCTCCATAACCAATTGAAGTGATATTCATTGAAGGGTAATATTCAATTGAATTATTTGTTAAATTTACTAAAATACAGGCTCCTGTAGGTGTTGTTAATTCTTCTCTTGAGTCATTTCCTTGAATATTCAAATTCGAATTTTTGAAAATTTGAAGTACTGCACTTGCAGGATTTGACATAGTACCATGTGAAAAACTTACAGTTCCTCCTCCAACTGAAACAGGTAAACAAACAATTTTTTCTTCAAATAATTTTAAATTTTCACAAGCAATTGTAACACCTACAATATCTATTAGCGTATCAATACTGGAGGCTTCATGAAAATGAACTGAATCTTCGTTGATTCCATGAATTTTAGATTCTGATGAGATTAGAGTATTAATGCATGATTCTGCAAATGTTTTTGCTTTTATTGAAAGATTAAGTTCATTAACTGAATCTAAAATTGCTTTCTTGATTTCAATACCTTTTCTTTTTGAGATATTTTCATCAATTTCTAAAATTAATTCTGTTGACTCAATTCCATGTTTTTTAGTTTTTTGAAAATCTATTTTTTTAATAGTGGAACCTGAAAGAAATTTCTCCGTTTTCTTAATACTATTAATTATTTCATTTTTATCTGCACCCAAATCTATTAAAGAAGATAATAACATGTCTCCTGATATCCCTGCAATTTGAGGATCAATGACAATCACCATGATTAAAAAATATCAAAAATGCTTATAAATTCGTCTAATATCCAATTAATTTCATTAGATTTATAATTTCAAAATTAACTGTAATTTTTATGATTACAATTATTGGTTCAGGTAAAGTGGGTGGAGATGCAGCATTATTCTCAGCACTAAAGAAATTAGATGATCAAATTTTGTTACTTGATGTTGCTAAAGGTTTACCGCAAGGTGAAGCCATGGATATCAATCATATGCTATCTGAACAAGGTATAGATGTAGAAGTAAAAGGTTCCAACGATTATGCAGATATGAAAGGATCAAATGTCGTCGTCGTAGTAGCAGGTTCTGGAAGGAAACCAGGAATGACAAGAATGGATTTGTTGAAAATTAATGCTTCAATTGTAAAAAGTGTAGTAGAAAATGTAAAAAAATATGCAGATGATTCCATGATAATTCCAGTTACAAACCCATTAGACCCAATGGCATACATAACTCAGAAAGTATCTGGATTTGATAGAAGTAGAGTATTTGGTATGGGAGGTATGTTAGATTTATCACGGTTTAGACAATTTATTCATGAATCTACTGGTTATTCTAGAGATTCAATTCGGGGATTAGTAATTGGTGAGCATGGAGAAAACATGCTTCCATTGCCACGATTCTCTTCTGTATCTGGTGTTCCATTATCCACATTTTTACCAAAAGAGAAACTAGATGAGATTGTTCAAAATACAAAACAAGTTGCAGCTAAAGTAATTGAATTAAAAGGAGCTACAGTACATGCACCAGGAAATGCAATATCTGCAATCATTGAAACTGTTGTAAGAGATAGAAAACAAGTCATTCCAGTAGCAACTTATCTTGATGGCGAATATGGTCATTCAGATGTTACAATAGGAGTTCCTGCAGTTATTGGAAAGAACGGAATAGAAAAAATCATTGAATTGGATCTAAATAATGAAGAAAGACAAATGTTTGATAAAGGCGTTGCAAGTGTTAAAAATGCCATTTCAGGTATTGAGATCTAAGCCTTTTAGTATTCATACAAAGTAAGAAGTCTATTGAAAATTAATGAAATTTTAGAATCAGTGAAATCTGGAAAAATTTCTACAAGTAGTGCCAAAAAACTTCTTACACTATATTCAATTGAAGAAGTAGAAAATTTTGCAAAAATTGATATCAATAGAAGTAAAAGAAGAGGGGTTCCAGAAGTAATTTTTGCAGAAACTAAAGAATTAGAAGATATTAAAAAAATCATTAAAAAAACCTTAGATAAAACAAATTCAGTAATTGTTTCAAGAATTAAAAAAGATGATTACAAAAAAATCATGTTATTTGCAAAGAAATTAAAAGTAAAAATAGAAACAGGAAAAAATTCATCCTCCATATTATTATTTAAAAAACCAATTAAGTTTCAAGGTGGAAAAGTTGGAATCATGACTGCGGGAACTTCAGATATTGGAGTAGCCGAGGAAGCAAGGCTCATGTGTGAATCCATGAATTGTAATTGTATCACAAGTTATGATGTTGGAGTTGCTGGAATTCAAAGAATATTTCCAATTTTGAAAAAAATGATTAAAGAAGATGTAGATTGCATAATAGTTGCAGCAGGAATGGAAGGAGCTTTGGCAACACTAGTTTCAACAATGGTGGATATTCCAATTATAGGAATTCCGACATCTGTAGGGTATGGATATGGTGGAAATGGTGTTGCAGCTTTGGCATCTATGCTACAAAGTTGTTCACTGGGATTATCTGTAGTAAATATTGATAATGGTATTGCTGCAGGTGGAATTGCTGGAAATATTGCAAATAGAATAAACAAAAAAAAGATCTCTTGATTTGAAGTTTCAGATTAGATATATATTAACCCGAATGTGATTTTTTTCAGTTTGTGTGTATTATTTACTATTACATTTAATGTTCGATCTGGAGGCTTCTTAGATGGCAATTAAGAAAAATCAGGTGCTAGTACCTGATCACATTTATGTTCCCAAACATGAAATTATTACAAAAGCAGAAGCTGAAGAAGTTTTAAAAAAATATAATTGTAAACCAACTGAATTACCATTAATTTTTGTAAATGATCCTGCTATTATGGGACTTGGTATCAAACCTGGAGATATGATAAAAATTACTCGAAAAAGTCCAACAGCTGGTGAAAGTCTTTACTACAGATATGTGGTGGAGATCTAGATTTGGTTCATCCTTCTAACAAGCGTTGGCCCGTAATTCAAGATATTTTAAAAAGGGAGGGTATTGCAAAACAACACCTAAACTCTTTTGATGAATTTTTAGAAAGAGGATTACAAAGTATTATCAAAGAAGTTGATAAAATTGATATTGAAAATGCTGAATATCCATATAAAATTCAATTAGGTAAAGTTAAACTTCAACAACCTAGAATGATGGAACTTGATGGTTCTATTACTCATATTACTCCAGCTGAAGCAAGATTGAGAAACGTTTCTTATGCTGCACCTGTTATGATGGAAGCCAGTGTTATAGAGGATGGAAAAATTTTGGAATCTCGATTTGTACACATCGGCGACGTACCAGTAATGGCAAAATCTAATGCATGTATTTTAAATAACTTCTCTAATTCAAAATTAATTGATTATGGTGAAGATCCAAATGACCCTGGTGGTTATTTTATCATTAATGGATCTGAAAGGGTAATTGTTGGTTTAGAAGATCTTTCTTATAATAAAATTATTGTTGATAGAGAAACTTTGGGTGGTAATATTGTTTTCAAAGCCAAAGTGTATTCATCAATTGTTGGTTATCGTGCAAAATTAGAACTTGTAATGAAAAATGATGGATTAATTGTTGCTAGAATTCCTGGTTCTCCTGTTGATATTCCAGTTGTTACTTTGATGAGAGCACTTGGTTTAGAATCTGACAAAGAAATTGCAGCAGTAGTTTCCTTAGTTGATGAACTTCAAGATGAATTAGAAGGATCATTTGAAAAAGCAGGAGACGTTCCTACATCCAAAGATGCTGTTGTTTACATAAGTAAAAGAATTGCACCTGGAATGTTAGAAGAATTTCAAATTAAACGTGCTGAAACTTTACTTGATTGGGGTCTATTACCTCATTTAGGTAAACATCCTGAAAATAGAAAAGAAAAAGCACAATTTTTAGGTGAAGCAGCTTGTAAATTATTAGAATTAAAACTTGGTTGGATTACTCCTGATGATAAAGATCATTACGGAAACAAAGTAATCAAATTTGCAGGACAAATGCTTGCTGATTTGTTTAGCACCGCATTTAGAAATTTAGTTAGAGATATGAAATATCAATTAGAGCGTTCTGGTCAAAAACGTGGAATTAATGCAGTTGCTGCAGCTATTCGTCCTGGAATTATTACTGATAAATTAAACAATGCTATTGCTACTGGAAACTGGGGTCGCGGTCGTGTTGGAGTTACACAATTACTTGATAGAACCAATTATCTTTCAACAATTAGTCATCTTAGAAGAATTCAATCTCCACTTAGTAGGACTCAACCAAACTTTGAAGCAAGAGATTTGCATGCAACACACTTTGGAAGAATCTGTCCTAGTGAAACACCTGAGGGTTCAAACTGTGGTTTGGTAAAAAACCTTGCATTGTCTGGAATTATTTCAGTAAATGTTCCTTCTGAAGAAATTGTTGAAAAACTTTATGATCTTGGAACTGTGCATTTCTTTGATGCAAAAGATGATTTGAAAAAAGATGGAACTAGAATATTTGTTGATGGTCGTTTAATTGGATATTATAAAGATGGACTTGAATTAGCTGAATCTCTTAGAGATCTTAGAAGAAATTCAAAAATCCATCCTCATGTTGGAGTTTCATTTCATAAATCTGATGAGAATGAAGATGCAACAAGAAGATTATATGTAAATTGTAATGCTGGGCGAGTTTTAAGACCATTAATAATTATCAAAGATAACAAACCATTACTTACTCAAGATCTTTTAGATAAAATTTCAAAGAAATTACTTTCTTGGACTGATCTTTTGAGAATGAGTGTTTTAGAATTGATTGATGCTAATGAGGAAGAAAATTGTTATGTTACATTAGATGATAAAGATACTAAGAAATATACTCATCTTGAAGTATTTCCACCATCAATTTTAGGTGCAGGTGCTTCTATTATTCCGTATCCAGAACATAATCAATCTCCAAGAAATACATATGAATCTGCAATGGCAAAACAGAGTTTAGGATTTTCAACACCAATGATGAACACTAGTACATATGTTAGACAACATCTTATGCTATATCCACAAGTTCCTGCTGTTAATACAAAAGCAATGAAACTTTTGGGATTGGAAGATAGACCGGCAGGTCAGAATTGTGTGGTTGCAGTATTACCATTTGATGGTTATAACATTGAGGATGCAATTGTTCTAAGTCAAGCTTCTGTTGATAGGGGATTAGGAAGAACTTTCTTCTTTAGAATTTATGATGCAGAAGCAAAACAATATCCTGGTGGAATGAGAGATAGTTTTGAAATTCCAAATGCTGAAGATAATATAAGAGGTTACAAAGGTGAACGCGCATATAGATTACTTGAAGAAGATGGTGTTGTAGCATCTGAATCCCCTGTTAAAGGTGGAGATATTTTGATTGGTAAAACTAGTCCTCCTAGATTTATGGAAGAATATAGAGAGTTTGAATCATCTGGTCCATACAGAAGAGATACATCAATTGGTGTAAGACCATCTGAAGCTGGTGTCATTGATACTGTTGTTATGACTCAATCTAATGAAGGTGGAAAAATGTATAAAATTAGAGCAAGAGATATGAGAATTCCTGAAATTGGTGATAAATTTGCATCCAGACATGGACAAAAGGGTGTAATGGGTCTTTTAGCAAAAGCTGAAGATTTACCATATACTGCAGAAGGTATGTCTCCTGATGTTTTGATTAATCCTCATGCATTCCCATCAAGAATGACTGTTGGAATGATGATGGAATCTGTATGTGGAAAAGCTGCATCATTTCGAGGAAAGAGATTTGATGGTTCTGCATTTGTTGGAGAAAAAATGGATGAAGTTAAAAAAGTAATGGATGCACATGATTTCAAATATTCTGGTAAAGAAATAATGTATGATGGAAGAACTGGAAAAGCATTCCCAGTTGATGTCTTTATTGGTGTAGTATATTATCAAAAACTTCACCACATGGTTGCAGATAAAATACATGCAAGAGCACGTGGACAAGTTCAGATGTTAACTAAACAACCAACTGAAGGAAGAGCAAGAGGTGGTGGATTAAGATTTGGTGAGATGGAGAGAGATTGCTTAATTGCTTATGGTGCTTCAATGATTCTTAAAGATAGATTGTTAGATGAATCTGATAAATCTGATATTTTTGTATGTGAAAGATGTGGACTTGTAGCATATCATGATGTTAAACAAAGAAAGTATGTTTGTAGAGTTTGTGGTGATAAAGCCAAAGTATCTTCTGTATCTGTGGCATATGCTTTCAAATTACTTTTACAAGAAATGCAAAGTCTAAACGTTGCACCAAGATTGTTGATAAAGGAGAAACTCTAAGATGTCTATTCAAGCAATCAAATCAATCGATGGAATTCGTTTCTCTGTATGGTCTCCAACTGAAATTAGAAAATATTCTGTTGCTGAAATTACTGCACCTGAGACATACGATGAAGATGGAATGCCAGTTCAAGGAGGTCTTATGGATGGTAGACTTGGTACTCTTGAACCTGGACAAAAATGTCTAACTTGTGGAAATACTGCAGCTAGATGTCCTGGACACTTTGGACATATTGAACTTGCAGAACCAATTTTACATATTGCATTTATTGATAATATTTA
>CABXPS010000026.1 GCA_902514095.1 uncultured marine group I thaumarchaeote
TTTTTTTAATAAAGAAATTTTGTATTTTATATAATACTCCTAAAAAGAATCCAGAATTATTTAAAAATGGATGTGTGGTTAATCCACCCTGATCTGATGCAATTAATGGAATTTTTAATTTTTTAGATACATACCAAGCAATTAAGGATTGAAAACTACGTAATCCAATTGTATGAATAATATCAGGTTTATCATTTTTTATTTGTTTATACATTGAAGGATTAATAAAAAATAGTTTTAATGAAAACCAAACATGTGTTCTATTAATTTTAAATTTATCAAATTTTTCAATTTTAGATAGTTTATTATTGAATTTATTAGAACCGTTACTAAAATCTAAATCAGTTGTGTAAATTGTTACATCATGTCCTAATTCAGAAATCTCTCTAGCAAGGTCAACTGCAAGAAAAACAATTCCGCCAAATTGTGTTGCAGGTAATGATGCAGGACAAACTAAAGCTATTTTCATTTGGTCAATTTTTCTATTTTTTTCTAGTTATTATAAGTAACATATGATAGATACTAAGTTACAGTAGTTAAATTATATTAAATATGACAATTTAAAAAAAATGGATTCTATCACAAACAGTATGACTTTAATAGAAAATAATTTTTGTAACACCATGAAAATTGGAATTATTGGATTAGGTTTTGTAGGACTTTCATTTGCATCAGTACTTGGATCAAAAAAATATTCAGTCATTGGTGTAGATTCAGACAAGCAAAAAGTCAGTAAGATCCTAACTGGAAAAGCACCTTTCTATGAACCAAAACTTGACAATACATTAAAAAATGCATTTAAA
The DNA here is from genome assembly GCA_902514095.1 of uncultured marine group I thaumarchaeote. Lineage (GTDB taxonomy): Archaea > Thermoproteota > Nitrososphaeria > Nitrososphaerales > Nitrosopumilaceae > Nitrosopumilus. Next base: position 804 of record CABXPS010000026.1, read on the forward strand.
ATAATTCAAAAAAACAATAAATTTTCAGATATTCGTTTGGTAATAATGGGTGTAGATTTTGGATATGAACAATCTATGGAAAAATTAATTAAAATAAATAATTTAACTGAGAAAATTTTAGTAATAAAAAATCCTCCACGTGAAGATGTAATTTCTGCATACGGTGAAAGTGAATTTTTAATACTTCCCTCTCAGTGGGAACTATCACCATTAGTTCCATTAGAGTCATTTGCATTTAAAAAACCAGTTATTTCAACAAAATCCCATGGAATTCCATACACTGTTAAAGATAATGAAAATGGAATTCTTGTCGAACCTAATAATCCAAAGCAATTATCTGACGCAATTATTAAACTACTTCTTGATGAGTCATTGAGGATTAAATTAGGATTATCTGGATATGATTTTGTGCATAAAGAATGTAATTCAATTTCAATGGCTAAAAACTCATTAAGATTATATGAAGAATTCTTAAAAATTAATCATAATAAATAGAAGATATTTAGGTGTGCAATATGAAAAAAGATTTTTTTAAAGATCCAAAAATTAAATTCCCAGCTTATGAACCATGGATTTCAAATGAAGATAAAAAAATTGTAGATAAAACTCTAAATCAAAGTATGTTAACACTTGGACCTCAATTAGAAAAATTTGAAAATAATTTTTCTAAATATTCTAATTCCAAATATGCAATTGCAGTATCTAATTGTACTGCTGCTCTACATTTATCATTAATGGCTTTAGGAATTAAAAAAAATGATGAAGTAATAATTCCTGATTTAACATTTGTTGCAGATGCTAATGCAATTTTAGCATGTAATGCTAAGCCAATAATTACAGATATCAATAAAGAAAATTTCTTTTTATCTATTCAAAATATCAAAAAAAATATTACAAAAAAAACTAAAGCTATAATTCCAGTTCATATCTATGGACAAGTTTGTAATATTGAAGAGATTATGGATGTTGCAAAAGATAATAATTTAAAAGTTATAGAAGATTGTGCACATGCAGTTGGAACTTTTCATAATTCAAAACATGTTGGAAATTTAGGAAGTACTGGATGTTTTTCATTTTATCCAACTAAAAATATTACAACTGCAGAAGGTGGTATGGTTATAACTAATTCAGAAAAAATTGCAAAAAAAGTAAGACAATTAAGAAGTCATGGAATGACAAAATCATTACAAAACAGATATTCGAATGAATACCCTTGGGTTTTTGATATTTTAGAACCTGGATATAATTATAGATTAGATGAAATTCGTTCTGCTTTAGGGATAACACAATTAAAAAGAATAAAGAAAATTAATGAACTTCGTAAAAAGGCATCATTATATTATTTTAAAAATTTACAAAATATTCCTGGAATAATTTTGCCCGATATGGTAAATGATTTAACTCATTCATATCATTTGTATACAATTAGAGTGACTAAACCATACAAATTATCAAGAAATCAATTATTTAAAAAATTAAAAGATAACGGAATAAGAACTACTGTCTATTGGATGCCTATTCATAAATATACTGCATATCAAAAATTTGCTAAAAAATCTAATGTTGTTAATACATCAAAAATCTATGAAGAAATTTTGGCTTTACCTTTATTTCCAAATATTTCAAAAACCCATCAAGATAATGTAATCAATGTTATCAAATCATTATAAAAAATTCTAATTTATTTCTGAAAGCCAAATTTCTTTATGACTGGAATTTGAAAGTCTATGTGCTTCCATTACTTTTGCCTGATTCAATAATTCTTCTTCAAAATTAAATGAAGTTTTCCTCTTACCCATAATTTCTATACAAAAAATATCAATCATTTTTAGAAAATGATCTGAAGAAGGAATTTCAATAATTTCATTTTTCCTTCCTTCCCATGTATTTTCTATATTATATTGTAAATTTATTTTTGTTGTAAAATCAGGCGGAACTGAATATGCCCTATCTAATGATATTATTCCATTAGTTCCCCATACTTCGTATTTTGCCTGATAATAATTTCCATTTGCATAAGTAACATTTGCGGTTTTATTATTTTTGTATGTTAGAATGGACATTCCTTTTACATCAACACCACTTTTTGGTTCATTTTGACTTTGATACATTACAGAAATTGGTTCTTCATCAAAAATCATTCTACTGGCACATATTGGATAGCATCCAGAATCATTCAAGAATCCACCACCTAATTCTTTATTATACCTTATATCGTCTTCTGGAAAAGATGGAAATCCAAAACTACCATTGAATGAATTAAGATCACCAATTTTTCCATCATTTATCAAGTCTTTAACTTTTTTATGTTGGGGATGAAATCTAAACATGAAACCTTCCATTATCCTAACATTGTTGTTTTTTGAACATTCAATCATTTTTTTTGCAGAATTAAAAGAATTTGTAGATGATTTTTCACAATAGACATGTTTTCCAGCAGATGCTGCTTTGATTGCTAATTCTGCATGTGTACCAATTGGAGTAGAAATGTAAACTATGTCTACAGATTCATCGGATATTACATCATCATAAGTACCATTTTCTTTACAATTAAATTCATTAGAAAATTTATTAGATTTTTCTTTATTTCTACTTCCAATTATTTTAAGCTCCGCAAATTCTGATTTTAGTATTGCAGGAATAACTGATCTTTTAGCAATCCTTGAACATCCAATAATTCCAAATTTTAATGGCTCCAATTTATTCACAAATATGAAATAATTCCTCTTACATGTGGTCCAACAAAATTTTCAATTTTTAGTAATTGTTTAATTTGATATAATGTAATCCAAATAAAATAATCTGGAATATCTAATTCTTTATTTTCTTCAATTTCTACAATCATATTATAATTTGATTTTAAATGAAATCTTCCACCATCTTCAGATTGCCATTTTGCATAAATAATTTTTGGATTATTTGATTCATCAAAATATTTAGCAAATAACGGTCGTTTTCCACCGTGAGCCTTTAGTAGATTACTTGTTGTTGCTTGCAATGTTGGAGATAATTGTAATTTTCCAATATTTCCTGGTTCTGCTTTTGCTTGAAGTAAATAATGTGGAACACCATTAATTTTTTTCATTAATATACCCAATATTCCTCCTGGATTTTTTGCAATCATTGGCTGAGTCCAACCTTTTTTTCCTACTTCTCGGTCAAATGTGTTTGAAACTTTCACACCAATAATTTCAAAAAATCCTTTTGACTCATGTGAAATGTTTCCAGATTCTTTTTGTATATTCCATTTTTCTAAATCTTTCACACCAATTTCTTCAACTATCATATCAGATTCTTCTCGTTTTTTATTAAACCAATCAATAACATAATCTAGTTTATTTATTTGATTATCGTCTTGAATTGATTCTATCATTGTTTCAATTCTTGATCTGACATTATCATCTATACTGTAATTATTGTTTTTTAAGCAATTTACTATTTCATCAATTATCAATACATTCAATCCATATTTATTCAAATTATAAATTTTTAAGATTATTTAATATAGTATATAAATTAATTATCCCATTGTAAGATATTGTATTACTTAATAATTTTATTATTTTTTATCCCATTTACTGCATTTGCTGATACATCAGAAAATTGTTTGTTATTTACTGATATTAGTAATGATAAAAAATTGGATGAAATAAAATTTAACTCATTAGATTTTTCAAATTGTGAATTAATTGGAATAAAACTTAATAATTTAGATCTTAAAAATGTAAATTTTACTGGTTCAAATTTATCTGGAAGTTATTTTTATGGGAGTAATTTAGAGAATGCAGATTTTACTAACACAATATTATATGGAACAAATCTTGAAGCCACCAATTTAGAGAATGCAGATTTTACAAATTCAATATTAGATGGTTCAACATTTAGAGATTCTAATTTAGAGAATGCAGATTTTACTAATGCTAAATTAAAAAATGTAAATTTATACAAATCCAATTTAATTAATACTGATTTTACTAATGCAGATGCAACAAATGCAAATTTTTGTGGCGCTTATTTAGCTTATATGAAATTTGATAATACTATTTTCAAAAATACAGATTTACATAATGCAAAATTAATGTTTACTGATTTAAGTACTTCAATATTTGAAAATACAAATTTTGTAGCCGCAGATTTATCTAATTCAAATTTAAAAAATCAAAATTTACAAAATTCAAATTTGTATGCTGTAAATTTGTATGGTGCAAATTTTGATGGTGTTAATTTACAAAATTCAAATTTAAGATTTGCCAATTTAATTAATACTAATTTAATGAATGCAAATTTAATTGATGCTGATTTTTATAATGCAACTATAAAAAATACTGAATTTGATGGAACTCTTTTTCATAACACCAATTTTTTTGGTACTAGTATATTAGATAATTATGAACCCTTGAATGATTCTGAAATAATTTTTGATTCTAAAGGTAATGCTATTTCTTACTCACATTATGGATTTTCAGTTAATTCTGATGATACGTTTGATATTCTTTCTCAAAATAATTTAACTGGATTAACTCTTTATCAAAAAAACTTTGAAAATTTATTAATAGATAAAAAAAATTTATCTGGTTCCTTATTTCAAAATATTTTATTTGAAAATATGACTATCAAAAATACTCAATTTATTGGAGTCCAATTTCATAATGTAACTTTTAAAAATTCAGATTTATCTAATATTGATTTTTCTGGATCTACAATGAAAAAAATAAGTTTTATTGATACTACTTTATCTAATTCTACATTAAATCATTTATCTGGTTCCTTATTATTTAAAAATTCAAACTTTACTAATGTTGATTTTTCATATTCAGAAATTGATGGAACAATTTTTAGTAATGTCGATCTAAGAACTTCTAATCTTTCACATACAATAATGAATGATAGTCAATTTATTGATTCCAACTTAAATGGATTGCATATTCTTGATATAGAATTAAAAAATACTTTCTTTGAAAATTCTAATGTTAAAAATATGAAATTTGATGAAAGTAAATTGAATAATATTCAATTTGATGAAAATACTATTTTTTCTTCTAATATACGTAATAATATTTTTTTAAGTAGTTCGTTTGAACCATTCATTAATTCTTTTGATTATGTAAAACGAGTCTTTGAAAATCAATTAATAAAATATTTAGGATTTGTTGAGGATAATCCTTTTTCGAAATTCTATTAATTTCATTTTTTTATTCAAAATCAAATCTACTGTCTGAAATTGTTCTATTTTTGAAATGATTTTTAATTTTATTTTGAAGATCCATAAATTTTTTTATTTCATCATCTGTAAGTTTTTCATCTTTTAACATTTTCATCATTAATTCATTAGAAAATAAATAAGCTGCAATAATTGCTTCTGTATTTAATAAATTTCTTCTAGCATGTGGATTACTTTCAATTGCAATATCTGCTTCTGATTTAAAACCTGGACTTCTTTTAAAATGAATATATCCTGCTCCAATCAAACATGGAATTCCAATCATAATCACTGCAATTACATAATGTCCAAATGTTGGAAAAATTTCTTGTAAGAAACTAATATTATCAATTGCTAGATAATATGTAACAACTAATGTATTTACAGCTGCAAAAATAAATGCAAAATAAACTGCCCAACCTGTTCTAAAATAAAACCATGCTCTAAAACTTGTTGATTTTTTTCTTACATCACTCATTATTTTATTCCTTTATGATCATATCTATATCTGTCAATGTATTATCTGAAAGTGTTCTATAATTATTATGATTTTGTATTTTCTTTTTTAATGCATTCATATCGGTAAGTTCTTTTTCTGTAAATTGTTTATTACTTATTTTTTTAATTAATAATTTATTTAAATTATACATTATAACTAACATTAATTCTGTATTTACTAATGATCTTAGATCATGAGGATTTGCTTCAACTTTAATTTTTGCTTCTTCTCTGTACGCTGGAGTACGTTTAGTATGAATATATCCTGCTCCAATCAAACATGGAATTCCAATCATAATCACTGCAATTACATAATGTCCAAATGTTGGAAAAATTCCAAGTAAGAAACTAATATTATCAATTGCTAGATAATATGTAGTTATTATTGTATTTACAGCTGCAAAAATAAATCCAAAATATGTGGCCCATCCTACTCTAAAATACTGCCATAAACGAAAGATGTAACTTGGATTGTGAGCATGCACTGTATCTATATTTTTCACAATCTGAATAAATTGAGCAACTATATCAATTGCACTACTAAAATAATTATGAATTATGATAAATTAATGATTTTGTAATAACAGGCAATTTTTTATTGTTATTAATTCTAAATTAATTCAATGATCCAAAAAAATATTATTAAAAATAATTTTTCTAATACTATGAATATGAAAAATCTTTTTGGAGGATATTATAAAGATAAAGTAGTTTTTCTTACTGGTCACACAGGTTTTCAGGGTACATGGTTATCCTTGTGGTTAACTCTTCTTGGTGCTAAAGTTATTGGATATTCCCTTAAACCACCAACATCACCATCATTATTTAATATACTAAATATGAAAAAAATTGTAACAAGTAAAATCGGTAACATAAATAATAATAATAAACTTTCAAATGAAATATTTGCATGTAAACCAGATATTGTTATGCATTTAGCAGCTCAAGCATTAGTTGTTCCATCTTATCAAAATCCTATTGAAACATTTTCTACAAATATAATTGGAACTGCAAATCTTTTAGAATCAATTAGAGATATTCCATCCATTAAATCATGTTTAATTATGACAAGTGATAAGGCATATGAAAATAAAGAATTCAATTATGCATATACTGAAAATAATCCTATGGGTGGAACTGATCCATATAGTGCAAGTAAAGGTGCAACAGAATTAGTTATTTCAAGTTATAAAAAATCATTTTTCAATGAAAAAAATAGTCCTGGTATAGCAACTATTAGAGCTGGAAATGTAATAGGTGGTGGCGATTGGGCAAATTATAGACTTATTCCAGATTGTATTAAAGCACTTGTATCAAATAAAAATATTATTTTAAGAAACCCTCAATCTATTAGACCATGGCAACATGTTTTAGAATCTCTTTCTGGATTTTTATTAGTAGGTAGTAAATTACATAAAAATTCTAAGAAATTTAGTGGTCCTTGGAATGTAGGTCCATCTCCAAAAAACATTCTTTCAGTTGAATCTGTAGTAAAAAAAATTATTCATCAATGGGGTAGTGGTAAAATTATTATTAAAAAAAATAATTTACATGAAGCAAAATTATTAAAACTTGATTCTAGTAAAATTTTTAATTTAATGAAATGGAAACCAACTTATTCCTATGATGATAGTATTGAAAAAACAGTTGACTGGTATTTAAGATATCATGAAAATAAAAAAACTATTCAAAATTTCACAATTCTCCAAATTGAAGATTATGTAAAACAGGCACAAAAAACTAAAAATAGATGGATTAAGTGATGATTAAATTATGAATACTGATAATTGTAGATTTTGTGAGAATAATTTATCTCAAATTTTTTTAGATTTAGGTACTACTCCATTATCTAATTCTTTTCTTCACAAATCTGATTTAAATAATGATGAGCCTTTTTTCCCACTTCAAGTTTATGTTTGTGAGAAATGTTACTTGTTTCAATTAAAACAATTTAAAACTCCTAATGAAATTTTTTCGAACTATGCATATTTTTCTTCATATTCTAGCTCATGGTTAAAACATGCAGAAAATTATGTTAATATGATTGTGGATAGATTTGCATTTAATCAAAATAGTTTAGTTGTAGAATTAGCAAGTAATGATGGTTATTTACTTCAATATTTTAATAAAAAAAATATTCCTGTTTTGGGAATAGAACCTGCTGAAAATATTGCAAAAATTGCAATTGAAAATAATATTAATACAACAGTTGATTTTTTTTCTGAAAATTTAGCATACAATTTAAAAAATAATGGAAAACAAGCTGATTTAATTATTGCAAATAATGTATTGGCACATGTACCTGAATTAAATGATTTTGTTGAGGGAATTAAAATTTTATTAAAAAATAATGGTATTGCTACTATTGAATTTCCTCATTTATTGAATTTAATTAAAGAGAATCAATTTGATACAATTTATCATGAACATTTTTCATATTTTTCTCTTTTTACTGTAATGAACATTTTTTCTTCTCATGATTTAGAAATTTTTGATGTTGAAGAAATTCTTACGCATGGTGGTTCTCTTAGATTGTATATTAAACATAAAAAAAATAACATTTTTTCTATTACTGATAATGTAAAAATTGTTCTTGATAAAGAAAGGCTAAACTGGATGATATTAATACATATAAATTATTTTCAAATAAGGTTTATTTATCTAAACAAAAATTAAATAATTTTTTCGAATTATGTAAAAAATCTAATAAAAAAAT
>CABXPS010000027.1 GCA_902514095.1 uncultured marine group I thaumarchaeote
ATGATCTTTTTTTAACATTATTATTCTTAAATAACTTATTGTAATTGTGAAACCTATTTGTATAATACCTGCACGTGGAGGTTCAAAAGGTGTTCCTGGTAAAAATATTCGTAAAATATCAAAAATCCCTTTAATTGGGTATGTAATTAAAGATGTGTTAAATTCAAAAATTTTTTCCCATGTAATTGTAAGTACAGAAAATAGAAAAATTGCTAATATTGCAAAAAAATATGGTGCTGAAGTACCATTTATCCGACCAGAATATTTAGCAACAGATGATGCAGCTATGGATGATGTTTTAGTTCATGCAATAAAAACACTTTATGAAAAAAAATATAATTTTGATACATTTGTTTGGCGTGATGCAACAACTCCATTTATACGAAATATTGACATTAAGAATTCTATTAAATTACTTAAAAAATCAAATTGTTTAGCTGTATGTGGAGTTTATGAACAACATCTAAATCCTTATTTTAACATGGTAGAGATTCAAAAAAATAAATTTTTAAAATTAAGTAAACAACTAAAAAAACGTCCTACTTCACGTCAGGATTCTCCTCATGTGTATCAATTAAATGGACTTTATGTTTATAATGCAAAAAAATTTCTACAAAGCAAAAAAACTCGATTTAGTCATTGTCTACCTTATGAAATTCCATTTTATTCAGGTTTAATGATAGATACCGAATTTGAATTTTTTATTGCAAAATCTATGATTGAAAAAAAATATTTAAAATCTATTAATTAATTTTTAACATTTTCTTTTGTGCTGAAGATTTTTTTGCGGCTAATGATATTTCTAAAGTTTTTATTCCATCATTTATGGGATTTATTGTTTTTTTCTTATTTTTAACTGATTTTAAAAAATATAATATTTCATCTATATACATCTGGTTTTTTTCATATTTTTTTAATTTTATTTTTTTAATCCATTTTTTCTTGTTATTTGAATAAAATTTTACTTCATTAATGCTTGAATCCCAATATAATGTGCCTTTTGAACCTATAATCTTGCATCTCTTAAAATCTGGCCTTTGAAAATAATCTAAATGAATTTCACCTAAAATATTTTTTTTAAATTTAAGAATCATGATTGATATATCGTCTGTATTAACTTCTAATTGACTTTGTTTTTTAGTAACTGAAAAAATTTCTTCAACTTTTCCAAAATACCAATATAGAAAATCTAATTCATGTATACATGTTAATAAAATACCTCCTCCTAATTCCTTTTTAGCTGCATATCCTTTTCTATAATCTTCATATGGATGCCAATCTGGTAAATATGAATTACTTTCTACTTGAACTGAATAAATTTTTCCAATTTCATTTTTTTCTACAATGCTTTTTATTTTTTTAATACACGGATGAAATCTCCAATTACACCCCATTTGTGTTATCAATTTATTTTTATTCACAATTTTTTGTAATTTTTGAATATTTTTAATTGAATTTGATAATGGTTTTTCAATAAATAAATGAATATTTTTTTTAGCTAATTTAATTGCAATTTCTATATGGAAACTTGTTTCATTTGTAATAAATCCAATTTCTGGTTTTTCTTTTAATACATTTGTTAATGAATCAAAATATCTTATTCTTGTTTCCTTATTATTTTTAATTTTTCTTTTTGTTAAGATTAAAATTTCATATTTAGAATATTCTAACAAATTTTTTACATGTCTTCTTCCAATTGAACCATAACCAACAATTAAAATTTTTTTCACTATGAAAATTTTTTAGTATTTTAAAGATAATAAGTTATATTATTTCTCTAAAATTTTCTTTATATATTCATCAACTAATGGATTTACAATACTTTCAGTTTCATCTAAAAATTTTTTCATTTTTTCATTTGTAATTATTGTATCATGAAAACTGCCTCCATATCTCAAAAAATTTGCTTCTCTCATTTCATAACCTTTAAGATCAAAATCAAAAGAATGTTCATCTAAAATTGTTAGATACCTATCTAGATCATTAGCTTCAACCGTCATATCAAGTCCATTTCTTATTAGATTAGGTAAATTCTCTATGGAATCTAATTTTTGTATAGATGGTAAAATGGTATATCCTAGATCGGCCATAACTATTGATGGTTTTTGAAAAAATGCAGCTTCTAAACCACTTGTTCCAGATATTGAAATTATAAGAGATGATTTCTTAATTAATTCTTCAATATTTGATGTTGGATGGTATAATCTGACATTAGGAATTTCTAAAATTTCTTTATAATAAGAAATTTCTCTCCATTCTCTTAATTCTTGTGAAAAATGCTCTTTTACATATAATTTAAAACCAATTGGCAATGATTTTGCAATTTGACGAATAATTTCAATTTGATTAGTATAAAATGGTGCTCCAATTAGAAGTACCCTTTCAGGTTCTTGATGCAATGTGAATAAAATAAATTTTTCATTTGGGTAAATTTCATACTCTAAATTTTTATCAATAAATGATTTTCTCATTCTAGTTTTTAATATTAATTGGGAATATTTGATTAAAACTTTTAATTTATTTCTCCCATAATAACTGAAATGTGTTTTTATGTTAGAATTATCTGATTTAATAAAATATTCAGATGCTGCTTTCAATTTGGTACTCTTATTTCCACCAAAATCTTTTTGGTAATTTTTTAATTGTTTTGCATTATCTTTAGTTAAAAAATTTCTTAATTCTTCAAAATTTCTTCCTTTTGATTCAATATCTGATAATTTAGGCATAGAATCTAGTTTATTGAGTTCCTCTGAAATAATACATTTGTAAGCAATTTTTGATTGATTAAGCATTAGAATTTTAATTCCTCGTTTTCTACAGAGCTGATAAAAAAGATGTTCTTGATGTAGAGCAGTTTCATGTAAAATTATTGTATCAGGTTTGACTTCATTTAGTATAGATTCATAAAGTTTACATTCTTTTTCAAGAATGGATAATATTTCATTTTGAGAGAACTTGTAGAATTCATTATGTTGATAAAACATTCTTTCATTAAATCCTAATTGCCATAGATCTATTGAATATTTTTTTTCAAATTTTTGAAGATAATCTAAATCAATTTTGTTATTTTCTTGTATATGATCATGTAAAAACCATGTTTTTTTAAAATTTACAAGATTTTGATCAATAAAGAATTGTTTAGTTCTATTAGTAATATCAATTAGAGCATAAATATCACAATCATATTTCTTTTTTAGATTATTTGCAATAACAAAATTTAAAAAAAATGCATTCATCCAAAAAATTATTTTATCTACCATTTCTATATCCTTGATTTTTTCTATCTATCTAGTTATATATTTCTGAGAAATTATGACTAGAATGTTAACAATTATCAGTAATTAACATAAATCAACTATGAAATTTATATTTATATTAAATTATGAAAAAAATTAATGATTTACTTTTATTGAGTTCTGCAAATATTGGAGGTTCAGGATTAACTGCAATTTTTTGGTTTATTATTGCAGCATTACTAGTTCCTAGTGAATATGGTCAAATACAATACTTCATTAGTATTGCAGGCTTAGCATATGTAATTTCTTTACTAGGTACCGGTGAAGTAATTTCAGTCTATACCGCAAAAAAAATAAAATTACAATCAACATTAATTCTACTTTCTCTTATCACTGGAACTATTGCTAGTGTAGTGGTATTATTCTTATTTTCAAAAATAGAAATTAGTTTTTTGATTATTGGATTTATTATTAATGATATTGCATTAGGCTATCTAATAGGAAATAAATTTTTTGGAAAATACTCAAAATATCTCATTACACAAAAAGGTTTAACATTTGGATTAGGAATTACATTATATTTTATTTTTGGAGTAGATGGAATATTATTTGGATTAGCATTATCATATGCTCATTTTATAATTTTAATTTTTAAAATATACAAATCTTCAAAAATTAATTTTCCATTATTAAAAACACGATTGGGTTTTGTAACTAATAATTATTGGATGAATACAGTAGGGATAGCAAAAAATCATCTTGATAAAATTATAGTTGTACCATTAATTGGATTTGAACTATTAGGAAATTATGCTCTTGCATTACAAGTTTATGCTATCTCTATGATACTTACAAAAATAATTTATCGATACACACTTCCACATGATTCAGTAGGTGAAACTACAACAAAAATTAAGCTTTTTGCATTATTTTCATCCATTATTATTACCATATTGACTATATCATTAGCTCCTTTCATTATGCCCATAATTTTTCCAGAATATGTTGAAGCAATTTCTGCTATTCAAATTATTAGTTTGGCAGTTATTCCATCAACTGTAACATTACTTTTAACTTCAAAAATTTTAGGAAATGAGAAGAGTAAAATTCTTCTTTCAACTAGGATTATTTTTGCAGTTATATTCATTGGATTGGTTGTTACTTTAACACCAATTTATGGTATTGTTGGAACTACTATGGGTTTTGTTGTTGCTAGTATTGCACAATGTATAATTTTAATTGTATACTCCAAGTTAAAATGAATAGTTAGAGTAATATCTTAAAACATAATAAAACTTTTGAATAAATTGGAAATTAATTGTATAATTCAAGCTAGAATGGATTCTAAAAGATTACCTGGTAAAGTATTGCTTGATCTAACTGATGGGAAAAAAACTATTGAATTTTTAATTGAACAATTAGAAACATCAAATTTACAACAAAAAATTGTAGCAATACCTGATGACAATGGTGATGATATTCTATTTAATTTTCTAAATAATTTGAAAATATCATGTTATAGAGGTTCCAAATTAGATGTTCTAGATAGATATTATCATTGTGCAAAAAAATTTTCTTTTAACCATATCATGAGAATTACTGGTGATAATCCACTAATTGATCCAAAAATTGTCAATAATGCAATTGAAGAATATTGTCATTCTAATTGTGATTATTTAACAAATTCAATAGATAGAACATTTCCTAATGGTACAGAAGTTGAGATTTTTTCATTTAATGCATTAGAAATTGCATGGAAATTTGCAAAAAAGAAATCAGAGAGAGAACATGTTACACCTTATTTTTATAATAATCCTAAAAAATTTAAAATTCATTATTTCAAACAACAACAAAATCACTCAAAATTTAGATATACAATTGATAGGAAGGAAGATTATGATCTCGTGGTAGAAATTTTATCCAGAATTAAAAAAAGACCAATTAAAACTAGTGATATAATTGAACTTTTAACAAATGTTCCTGACTTGGTAAAATTAAATTCTCATATAATTCCTAATGAAGGATACATCAAATCTATTAATGAGGACTGAAAAATAGAAAAATGAAAAGGCAAATAAAATTATTTGATCCTATTATAGACAATAATGAATTATCTGTTTTAAACAAAACTTTAAAGAGCAAATTTTGGGCAGATGGTTCAGGTAGTAATCAAGTAAGAAAATTTGAAGAAAAATTTCAAAAAATAATTAAATCTGATTCTACTGTTGCAGTAAATAGTGGTACATCAGCATTATATCTTACATTATCCATGGAAGATATCAAAAATAAAGAAGTAATTTTACCTTCTATGTCATTTGTGTCTACAGCTCATGCAGTAGTAGCTAATAATGCTAAACCTATTTTTGTAGATATAGATTTGGATACACTATGTATAGATTCAAATAAAATTGAAGAATCAATAACAAAATCTACAAAAACTATTTTACCTGTTCATTTTGGAGGATTATCTTGTAATTTAACAAAAATTAAAAAAATTTGTAATACAAATAATTTGACATTAATTGAGGATGCAGCTCATGCTGCGGGTTCATTCCATAATGGAAAACCCATTGGCAGTCATGGAAAATTTGTATGTTTTAGTTTTCATCCTGTAAAAAATTTAGCAATGCCAACAGGAGGATTAATTTCAATTAATGATAATAATTATAAAAGAATAATTAAAAAATTACAATCAAAGCGTTGGTGTGGAATAACAAATAGAATAAAAACAAACTATGATGTTAAAGAGCTAGGTTGGAATTATTATATGAATGAATTTTCTGCTGCAATTGGTTTAGTACAATTAAAAAAATTAAAAAAACTAAATAAAATTAGACAACAAAATGCAAAACGATATTTTGATGAACTGGTATGTGAAAGAAAACTCAAATTCGATAGAAATTGTTCTTATCATTTTTATTGGATCTTAGTTAAAAATAGGAACAAATTAAGAAAAATTTTACTTGAAAAAGGAATTGAAACTGGAACACATTATCCACCAATTCATAAATTCACAATGTATGATAAAAAAATTAGTTTACCTAATACTGAATATGCAGCAAAATCTATCATTACCTTGCCAACACATCCAAATTTGATAAAAAATGATATGGATGAAATAATTAAAATTATTAATAAATTCGGAAAGAATTAGATTTTTGCTTTACTAATTGTTCTAATATTTAATATCATTTCACCAAATTTTATAATATCCAAAGAGGATGAAGCGTCTGGACCTTTTGAATTTAGTAATTTAACATGTTTTTCAATAATTATCTTTTTTGAACCATTTATTTTTTTTAAGGTTGTAAACAACATAGGTGCTATAATTCCAATTGTATGATCTGAAAAACCATCATATTTTATTGCCTTTTTCCAATTTATTTCATTAAACTTAGTTGGATATTTTGATACACAGTAACAAAATGTGGTATGATTATTTTTAAAAATATTTTTAATTTTTTGTTTATTACCACCCATACCCATACTAATAATAACTGATTTTTTTGTTTGAGCTTTTGAAATTAATGTTTCCCGAGAATGAGGATCTTTAAGCAAGCAAGTTCTTGATGCAATTTTATACTTTTTCACATTTAATTTTTCTAAAAGATTAATAGCTTCAGGATAAAATGCACTACAAAAAAATTCTATTTTTTGTTGATCAGAATATTTTTTAAGTTCTCTAGCTTTTTCAAATGTAATTTCAGATTTTTTAATTTCCTTCCAGTTTGGATGTGATGAATCATAAAGATCACTTGCACGCCACATTTGAAATTTTACTGCATCTGCTCCAGCTTTTTTACATTCTTTGATCAGCTTTTTTGCTTTCTTGATACTGCCTTCCCAATTTGAAGCAATTTCTGCTACAATTAGAACTTCCACATTACTACCAATTATTTATAAGATTTATTCTTTGACAATATATTAGAAATTATGACAAATAATGGAATAGTATTAAAATTAGTATCAAAATCAGATTATAGATTTCTCTATAATTTACTTAAAGAGAGGGATTCAAGAGCAAATATTTCACATAAAAAAATGCCTACATATAATGAACATTTAGAATTTATAAAATCAAAACCTTACACAAAATGGTATATTGTAAAATATGGTGCTCAAAAAATTGCTTCAATTTACTTAACATCTCAAAATGAAATTGGAATTTTTATTAAAAAAACACATCAAAATAAGAATCTAGGCAGAATTATGATGTCTCAATTAATTAAAAAAAATCCTCGAGAGAGATATTTGGCAAATGTTAGTCCAAAAAATAAAACATCTGAGAATTTTTTTAAATCTTATGGATTCAAATTCATTCAAAAAACTTATGAATTAACTCAAAATTAAAATTACAATAATCCTGAATTTTTAATAACAATTTTTAATTCTTCTATTGTCAATTTTTCAACTTTATCTGAGGAATAACTTGTAAGATTATTCTCTTTTTCAAGATTTTCATAATTTGCTTCAATATTTTTATCATTAAATAATTCATAATGAGGGTTTGTAATCATAAGCATATCATTAATTTTCCATGTATATCTCATTTCATCTTCATTTATCAAAGTCTCATGTAATTTTTCACCTGGTCTAATTCCTACTACTTCGTATTCTGTTTCATGAAGTAAATCAAATAATGCAGATTTTACATCCATAATATTGTAAGCTTTTAATTTAGGAATAAATATTTCAGAACCTTTTCCAATTTTTGCAGCATTAATAATTAAATCTAATGCATCATCCATGGTAATATTAAAACGTGTCATTGCAGAGTCTGTAATTCTAATTTTTTCATTATTTTTTATTTGTTGAATAAATTTTGGTATTACAGAACCACTACTTCCTAAAACATTGCCATAACGTACAGCATGAAATCTAGTTCTATATTTTTCACGATTTAAATAATTATTTGCAGATACAAATAATTTTTCCATTAATAATTTAGTTGCACCATATGTGTTAAGTGGAGATACTGCTTTATCTGTACCAATGGCAATAACTTTTTGAACATTTTGTTTAAGACAATTATCAATTACATTTTGTGATCCAATTACATTTGTTTTTATTGATTCAAATGGATTATATTCGATTTTAGGAACATGTTTGAGAGCAGCTGCATGAAATACAATATCCACATCTTCTAATGCAGTGAATAATCGTTCAGAATCTCTGATGTCGCCTAAAAAAAATCGTAATCTTTTCTCTTCATTAAATTTTGATTCCATTTCAATCTGCTTATTTTCATTACGACTAAAAATTCTAACAGTCTTAGCATTTTGCTCTAATAGTTTCTTTGTTAAAGCACGACCTAATGAACCAGTTCCACCAGTAATTAGAATAGTTTTACCTTCAAACATGATTGATCCAAAATTGTTATTCTAAAAAACATTACTTTGTATAATTTTATTGATAGATTTCACTCCATTTTACGCCTAAAATTATATTGTTTTTTTTATATTTTAATTACTGGTTAAGTTTTTTATATAATTCCAAACTAATTCAGACGATTTATCTTTATTTATGAAACAATTATCTAGGAACTTATTGGCATTACCAATTAATTCGTTTCTAAACAATGGATCATTGTAGATTTTTTTTAAATTTGTACTTAATTGTTGTAATTCAATT
>CABXPS010000028.1 GCA_902514095.1 uncultured marine group I thaumarchaeote
CCTGTTATCTGTCTTACTGATGGTGATGTGTATGGGGAACATATTGCAATGGTAATTAAATCTGGTTCAGCTAATGCTGCACATCTTAGGGAATTAACAGTTCCAGATGCAAAATGGGTTGGTGTTTGGGCTACTGATATTGAAAAATATAAGTTACCTACAATTCCGATGACTGAATCTGATATTAAGAGATGTTATGATTTACAAAAAGATCCTAGATATCAAGATGGAATTTGGAAAAAAGAACTTGATGTATTTTTAAAATTAAAAAGAAAAGCTGAACTGGAAGCCTTTTCAAAATATGGTCTTACAAATATTACTGATAAATATCTGCCTCAAAAATTAGAACTAGCAAAAAGTCTTTAATTATTTTATTCTTAGTGTTAAGACGCCGTTTCTATATTTGAAATCGTATATTTGCATTTCATTAGCCCCTTCAATTGGTACTTCTTTTGAAAATCCACCTGTTCCACGAACATAAAGCATTCCATCTACTAGTCTCACTGCAATTTTATCTTCAGGTCCTGGAACTTCTGCTACAAAAACAAATTCTCCTTCTCCTTTGATTAGATCATACACCCAATTCTTTGTTTCTTGTTCTCTTCCTTGATTAAATGTAACTGGTTTTTGCTCATTTGCCATTTTTTTAATGACTTTAATCCAATAGATCATTGTAATTGCTGCCCCACCTATCAAAACAAAACTCACATATCCCGCATCTCCTCTTTGACTCATTGTATATATTATTCCTAAAAATAAAATAACGATTATTGGTATGACAAAATTTAATGATTGTTCATTTGAAACTGTTTTTTTGTAACTTGACAAACAATTCAAATTGTTGCCCGCCAAATATAAAGTATCTTTGATTTTTATTACCATTTTTGAAAATTATTCTGTTGTCTGATGCAACAAAATCTAAACTTAGCATAAGTGAGATTGTTTTGAAGGGAAGTATTATATCAATAATTATGACTGTTCCATCCCTTTCAGCTTTTTTACTAAGTTGGGTTATTTTTGATGATTTTATGACTGCACTAATTTTGGGGGGAATTATACATTTTATTGCTATGGGATTTGGTTTAAAAATCTCAAAAAAAATATTGATTAAAAAATAATTTCCTTACTCATGTTTTATGTAGTTGTTATTTTCTTTAAAAAATAATGGATTCTTCTAAACTTGAAAATGATCTGGTTTCTGAAATTAAATTAACTCCTATCCAAGCTAAAACCTACTTGTTAATTACTTGGTATGGAAAAATGTCTGTCATTCAAATTGCAGAAAAATTAAAAATTTCATTTACCGATGCTGAAAAAACTGCAACTGATCTTATGTCTCTTGGTGCTTTTATTGATATTTCTGATACTGAATTTGAGGCAATGCATCCACGATTTACTGCTGTTAACATGTATAGAAAAATGTGTGAACGAGAACATATTGAATTTAAACGAAATAAAATTGTTGATAATATAGGAGTAATTTTGGAACAACCTTATGATGATGCAAGAACTAAATAATGCTAATAATTGGTGAACAACATTGAGTATTGATACTGAAACTTGTAAACATCAGACTGTTTACTTTGGTGTAGTGAATATTAACATCGATGAACGAACTATTGGTTCTGTTGATGTGTGGAGATGTGCTGTTTGTAAGAAACAATTTTGTGAAGAAAAACAACTTGGAATTGAAGAACTTGCTGAGGTTGTTGGAATGCCTAAAATTGATTTTGATGCAAAATGGGCTGTTACCATATGTAAATTACAACAAGGGAAATATAAATGGAAATTAGTTAAATTAAAAGAAAATGACACAATTCAACATGAATGTATTGAGGAAAAAGTCATTTCACTTCAAAGTAAAAATTTTAAAATTGATGATCAACAACATTGGAGCTTTTTGATTGAAGACAATGTTAACAAGGCTATAGAAATTTAGATTATCTCATGGATCTTAAAGTTCACATTAATACTATTCATGGTAGCCAGATGGCTGCAAAAATTAATGGTATTTTTACATTGGATGTACATGAATTTCATTTTACTGCAATTGCCTTTGGTAGAATTGGTGGGCAAAATGTTGGTGCAAAACTTTCTAAAAGTACTGAAACTGAATTAGAAAAATTAGGTTATGATGTTGAAGAAGTAATTATGTTATTACAGCAAAATTTACTTCAAGGTGATTTGACTCTTCCAGAAGGACTCAAAAGAGAGTCTTTTGTAGATGATTAAAATTCTGCTTCTTCTAGTGCCTTGGCACAAGAACAACTTCTAGTCGTTGGTATTTTATCAATTAACTCTGTTAGTATTTTCTTTGTTATCTTTACATTTTTTGAAAGTGTTTCTAATACTTCTTTAGCTGTAACTGGTTTATCTGCCCATACATCATAATCTGTTACTGTTGAGATTGATGCATAACACATTTGTGCTTCTCTTGCTAGTTGACATTCTGGAACAAGTGTCATTCCAATAATATCTGCTCCTGTTGTTCTATAAAATTTTGATTCTGCCCTTGTTGAAAATCTTGGACCTTCAATGCATACATAGGTACAATTTTTATGAATTCCAATGTTTTGTTCATCTGTTACTTTGAGAATTGAAGATTGCAACTCAGGACAAAATGGATCTGCTACAGAAATATGAATAACACGTCCGTCTTCTGAAAATGAACCATCTCTTGATTTTGTAAAATCTAAAAATTGTGTTGGTAATGCAAAATGGCCTGGAGCTAATTCTTCTTTTAAACTTCCAACTGCTGATGGTGCTATAATTCTAGTAACTCCTAATTCTTTAAATGCCCAAATATTTGCTTTAAAATTAATCATGTGAGGAGGTATGGTGTGTTTTTTTCCATGTCTTGGAAGAAATGCAATTTTTCTTCCTTTGAATATTCCTACTGTTATGGTGTCTGATGGTTTACCATATGGTGTATCTATTTCTATTTCTCGTGCATTTTCAAGTAATCCTGAATCATAAATTCCAGTTCCACCAAAAATTCCAATTTCTACATCTTTTTCCATTAATATTTCACCAATGATTTACAATTGTATTTACTGATGCCTTTAATTCCATTCAAATCTGTTAATTCTATAATAAATGCAAACCCTGTAATTTTTCCACCTACTTTTTCAATTAATTTTGCTGATGCCTTTGCTGTTCCTCCAGTAGCAAGTAGATCATCACAAATTACCACTTTTTGACCTTCATTTATGATGTCTTTTTGAATTTCTATTGTATCCTTTCCATATTCAATTGTATATGCTAATTTTGTAGTTTTTCCAGGTAGTTTTCCTGCTTTTCTAATCATGACCATTCCTTTATTGTATCTTAATGCCAAAATAGTTGCAAGTAAAAATCCTCTTGATTCAATTCCTGCAAAGACATCTACATCTTTTGGATGGAAATGTTTTGAAAATTCATCTGCAATATATGATAATGATGATGGATCTTTTAAGATTGGACTAAAATCTCTAAATAATATTCCTTTTTTTGGAAAATTTGGATATTCTGTAATTTTGTCCTTAAGATTCATTATGACTTCTCTAATTAGGTGGGATAAAATTGTTTTAGTTCATTTTTATTTCAAATGTTGTTTCATTTGAACTAATTGCATCATTTGCTTTGATTGTATATGTTCCTGGGATTGTATTCTTTGGAACAGACCAAAATGTTTCACAAACGAATTCTTTTGTTGTAGTACACCCTAGGTCAGCTATATTTTGTCCATCCATATCTATTATTTTTATTTCTATGGAGGTTTTATGGGATGCTATAATTGAGATTTTAAGTAACTCTCCTAGTTTGACTTCCTCTGCTGTTTTTACAGTCATTCCATCCAATGCTGTAGAAAATACGTTTAACTCCACTGTATCTAAATTAGTACCACTGGCAACATTAATTATCCATAATCCTGGTTCTCCGTTTGATGGAATTCTTAACCTTTCTTCAGTAAATGTTCCTATATTATTTGATGGCATTTCTACTGTTTTGACCTTCATTCCATTAGGATCAACTAAAGTTGCAGTCATTAGAGTATTGGGCTTTGTGCTACCTAGTAATAATATTCGTTCTCCTTGTTGATATTCTGTTTGTGTTGTTTTAGCATCAATTGGTCCTGAACCCACTTGTAATCCTACTGAAAATATTTCACTACTTTGTGAACCTGATATTTTAGCTACTGCTGTATAAATTCCAGATGTGTATCCTGATAAATCCAAATTATATTCTCCTCTACCGTCTGATTTTAATTGAATTATTTCATCAGTACCTTGAGTACTTCCTGATGGTGTTATGATCATCAATGTTATTTTATCTGATGGTTTACCTACTAAACTAATTATTGCTGTATCTGTATTTTGGTAAGTCTTTTTATCAAATTCTAAGTTTACTGGAATTGTTGGTATTTCATCATATCCTACATAGATGAATTCTTTGGTATTTTTTTGAGTTGCAACTAAAGTCCATGTTCCTTCTATATCATCATTTTCTGTCGTTTGATATTCAAATTCTACTTTTCCTGAATCATCTATTTCTAAAATATCTGATGTCATTTCATTCCCTCGACTATCTTCTAAAATTAATTCTAATGGAATATTTGGCAATACTGTTCCAGTAAATTTAATTAATTCTCCTGCATCAAATTTTATTTTTTCTGGATTAATTATAATTGTTTTATTTGTTTCAACATTCCAATTTTTCAAAATATGATTTGTTCCATCAGAAGCTGTTATGCTGTATTTTCCCAAAACCGCATCAAATGGTATGTTAATTGGTTCTAACATCTTCCAATTTCCAATATTATCTATTTCTACTGTTCTAGTATTGATTGTTGTTTTTTCAGGATTGGTAATTTCTATTATGATGACCTTTCCTGGTGTTCCAGTACCTTCAAGGTTCAATTCATCCCCTGGATATACTATGTTTGAAATTCCTTTTATTTCTAATTTAATATTTTTAGTTTCTGAAAGTCTATTTTCATTCTCTCCTAATCTTAAACTCATCTTTTTTTCTGCTTGATCATGACCTATAATTTTAAAATCAACTCTACTCTCTTTTTCCACATTTGGAATTTTCATTGTTGTGATAAAATGACCATTTTCATCTGTAATGAAATCACCAATTTTTTCTGTATCGATATAAAACTCAAATTTTTGAGATGCTGCAAATTGATCACCTGTCACCCGAATTGTTGATCCGGCATTTGGTTTATCTGGTATTATTCTAAATGTTGATTCTGTAAATATGCTTGTGCCCTCATTTTCATAATTTTGATTTAATTTAATATCTGGATTTTGATTAACTTCTGATAATTTATCTACTTTAATTACTCCTGTATCGATTATTTTATTTTCTTGATCTAATGCTTTCCAATTGATTACTGGATTTATTTTATCTGCTTTAATTCCAAATTTTACTAATTCATTTGGTTTGATTGTTTCAGATGATGTAAAAATAATCACTCCTTGTTTATTTTTTTCACCTGTCCATCCTTTTTCTGTTTTAAATGATTCAAAATTAAATTCCCCTCCTAACCAAATTCTGAAAGTGTTGATCTCCTTATCTGAATTATTTGCAACTGTAATTATTGCTGTTTCATCTAACCCATTGCTTACAACATCAATTTCTTCAGCATAACCTTCTGATGGAATTAGGATTAATGATATTGAAAATAACACTAGAATTGAAATGGAAATTCCACTCATCGCGGATTTATTTGTACTATTTTGATTTTTCATCTCTAACTTAAATCCTCTTTCTCATTTTTTAATTTGATCTTTTTTATAAGCAAATTTTTTCACCTTCGCTCTTTTTTCTTTTGAAATTTTTCAAGATCTATTTTTGTTGCTGTATTTTGATATTGTCTAATTCTTTCAGCAATTAGTCTGTATAATGATCTAAATTGATCTTTAGTTTTATCTGATAAGAAATTTGTTTCCTCCAATGCAATTTTTTCACAAATATATCTAGTAATTTCTTCATTGCTAAATTCTCCCCAATCATCATCTCTATGTTCTTCCCATACTTTTTTTAATTTTTCTAGAATTCCTTTACTATCTTTAGAATCAATATTTTCTGGTGTAAGATTTGAATATCCTTCTTGTCTTAATTTAATTTCATAAGTTTGATTCACTGCATGTAAATAATCTTCAATAACTACATAATCTTCTATTGATTCCATTTTTTTACCTTCTCTTTCAAAAAATATTGTCTGACTTGCAGAAAATTGATTTGATTCTAATTGTTCAGAAATTTGTTTAGATTCTTCTGTATTATCTAATAAAACAAATGTTTTGTAACCATGATTTCTATAAAAAATTGCTAAAGGTAATACTGAATTTTTATTATATGCTGCAATTACATTAAGAGGATTCATTGAAATATTTGGATCTTGTAAAAATTTATCAAATGCATTTAGATACATAGAGTCTGACATTGTTTCTACGATGATTACTGGTCTTGAATTTGTTCCAATTTCTCTATCTACAATTGCTTCTACTTGACCTCTACACAATCCATACAAAATTGGAGTTAATGTTTTATCATCTGCATTCCAGTAATCATAAAATATTCGACTGAGATGCTTTCTTTTATCTAATTCTACAACTAATAGATTTCCTGGGGTATAATCAAAAATCATGAATGGTGAATGTGTTGCATATAATACTTGATTGGATCCAGCTAAATTTTTCAATAAATCTGAAATTCCCATTTGTTGTGTTGGGTGGAGATTTCTTGCAGGTTCATCTAGCAGTAATATTGCTTCTTTTAATTCTGCACGTTGTGTTTCAGCTGTAAAATTTACAATAAATGAAAATGTCCATTTGAAACCTTCTGCACGTCTATTTAACAATCCTGTGTTTGTAATTGTTCCATCTTTATGTACATCTGAAATTACTACACTCATGATATTTCCTGGATTATATCTCAAGTCTACGTGAATAGGATCTCCTTTCCATGTTGGATTTAGTTTCTTAGTTAATCTGTTACTTGCAGTATTAAGTAATTTGATACATTTTGATGGTTGTTCTTTTACTTCATCTAATTCGTTAATATCTAATTCTGCTAAATAAAATAAATTTCTAACTGTTTCAGCTTTATCAAATTCTTCAATAAATTCAATTGAATTTGCTCTCTGTTCGTTTTCTTTACGTAAATATTCGTTGAGATTTATGTTACCGTAGATTTTTTTATAATCTGAAAAATAAACAAACCTTGGATGTAATTCTGCTGCAATATAGTTTTGTAATTCTACTTTTTGATTTACGCCACTTAGAAGATTTGAAAATTGGTTTTCATCTTTATGATGTATTTTTTCCCATTCTTCTATAACTTTTGGTTCTTGAATGGCAATTATATGAAATTCATTACTAAATTCTGTCATTCTATTATCAAAGGATTCTTGATTTTTTGGAACTGGACCATCAAATAATTCTGTATTAATTTGTATTCTTATGTGATTTGGAAGTGTATCTAAAAATTCAAGAATTTCTTTTGTAAAATTTTCCCATGAATTAAGTCCTTGATCTTGAATTTCATTAATTTCTATATCTTCAAATTCATATTGTACTTTTGGATTTCTATTTGTTCTAAATAATTTAATTTTTTTAATTTGTGGTAATTCTGGAAATTTCTCTTTTATTATTTCAATTTCATACTCATTCATTTCAAATTCCCCTTCAGCTAATCTGATTTCTTCTTTGAGCTCCTCTGACATTTCATCACAAAGATCTAATTCTGAAATTTGCTCATCTCTGTTTAGCAGTGTTAGTGCTTGCAAGATGGTTGTTTTTCCACTTTCATTTCTTCCAATAAAAGCTGCTAGATCACCTACAGTAATTTCCCCCGAATCGTGAATACAACGGTATGCTCTGGCCCTGAATTTTCTAAGTCGCATATAGCGATATTTACACGGATACGTTTTAACTTATTCGTCACATTGTAGTCTTAATTTCGATTTTTGCTAAATAGATATAAGGGAAATACTGAATTTTTACAAAATGGTATCCTCCAAATTAATTATTGTATTTATTTTACCTGTAATTTTCTCAATAATTTTCGGATCTGCAGTAATGGCTGATATCCTTCAAAAACCTGATAGAGAATTGAATATGTGGCCGATGTCTTTTTCTGAAGGTTCATCTTCTCATGGTTCCTCTCTGAAAATAATTGGACTTTCAAACCAATATCTTGTTACAGAACCAATTGAAGTTCAAGTAAAAGTCACAGATTCTTCGTTTAATTGTGGTGATCTATATGTCACAATTCATTACTCTGAAAATAATGATGTAGTATCTCAAGGTGGTTTTTTTGATCAATGTCTCGAAAATGGAGATTTATTTCCAATTAATGATAAATTTTCTAAAATCATAACTGTTCCTGGTTCATATCAAATGAATGTAAATATAGTTTCAAATGATTTATCAAATATCTCTACTAGTGGAATATTTACTGTTAAATAGGAATGAATTATTGTATCATAAGTAATAAATTGAATTTAAAAAATATGGTGATAATATGACAGAAATTGATGAAGCAACAAAAAT
>CABXPS010000029.1 GCA_902514095.1 uncultured marine group I thaumarchaeote
GATTACTTTTGAAATATTTAAGATATCATCTGTAGGGTGTAGTTTAATCACAAGTTTCTTTTTTTGAACTGAAACAATTTCACAAATTTTTAAAATATCTTTTAGATATTTTTCTAAATTTTTAACATCAATTCCATTTATTTGCTCAATTTGGGGTGGCATGGTGGCTAATAGAATAAATTCTTCATTATTTTCATTATTTGAAAGATTTAACTCACTAAAATTTGGACTACCTAATTCAATTATATTTTCTGCAGGTATTTTTCCAATTTTAATTTGAAAATCTTTTGATAATTTGCCCCAAGCAATATACTTGCTAGCAGATTCTAAAAACACTGTTTGGAATTTTGAATGTTCATAGGCTTCCTGTGTATCATGATGTAATCCTTCTTGTAAATGTAAAATTGGTATTTTTTGTTGATTTGCTAATTGAATAATTATTTGTTCAGTCATACCAATCTCAGATAATACAATAACAGAATCGATATTAACTTCAGCAAACATTTGTTTTGCTAGGAGTATTTCATATACAATTTCATCTAATTGATCAATTATGAGATGTTTAATTATAGGCGAGATTACAGATAGGATGGAAATACCTTCAATAGAAAAAAAATTACTTAATTCTTTATTTGAATTTAATATTTGCAGAAATTTTTCTTTTATTTCTTCAGTATTTTTTTTATTTTTTTTTAAAATATCATCATTTATTATATTTGAAGTTATTATTTTACATTGAGAATTTTTAATAATTTTAAATGATTCTAGATCCCAAATTCCGGGTCTTCTTCTACCATAATATATGATATTTTTATTATGATTTTTACTTTCTAAAAAAAATTTTTTAAATTTTTTTGTATTGAATTCAACAATCAATGTATTTTTTTCAGATAAATTCTTATTTTTATTTTGAAGTGTTAATTCTAATATTTTTTCACTAATATTTTTAATTTTTTTATATGAAGAATTAGGAATAGAAATTTTAATATTTTTCTTACCTATATTAGTACCAATTTCAATGGAATCAAAATAAAATTTAACTTTTTCACTATTTGGTATTTCATTAATAGATTCAGTCCATAATTTACCAATTAATAATAAATCTCCCGATGCAAAATATTTTAAATTTGGAAATTTATTTATTATTACTTTTATTTCTGAAAATTTTTTTATAATTTTTACAATTACATGAATTAATTGATCATTATATAATTTAGAAATATTGATATTTAGAAAATTAATATTTTTTTTAACTATATCTAAATCATGCCAATTTAAAAATTCAAAGCATTGTTTTTGTAATTTTTTTGTATCTTGAATTAAATAAATTTCTGATATTTCATGTTGAATATTTTTTTCTGTTAATTTAATATGAGAAGCATAATCAAATGATATAATTTTTACATTAGATTGATTAGAAAAAGTTTCTATTTCATCTATTGATGTTAAATTATCTACAAAAATAATTTTTTCTGGTTCATTCATTTTTTCCATTTAGACCAATCATAATCCTTAAAATCCGTATTTTCCATTTCATTATCATTAGGTTTCCATGCTACATCTGCAAGTACCAGAACTTTTGAGATCTTATTTGTAGGATTTATGATTGCAGCTGACATTTTATTTGGTACTGAAATTAAAATTGGAAGATCTGAATTGGCTGAAATTTCATGAATTATACCTTCATTATCTTCAATAACTATCACAATATCTCCAGAAATACAGTAAAAATATGTAGTTCTATTTTTATGAAGATGTGGTCCTTTAACTTCTTTCTGATTTACTGTGTTAACATAGACCATTTCTGGATTTTTTGGAAGTATCTTGTCCCAATCTCTCCAAATTACAGTTAATTCCCCATTTACGTGAGAATCATTTACATCCTTGGTTTGATGTTTTTCTAAATTAATTATGAAGTTTTTATCATTCATTTACAAAAATTAGTATTTTTCAGCAATAAAAGTTTGGATTTATAGTTACTATGAGTATACAATATTTTATAGGCTAATAGAAATTCAATTGATATGAAATTACTGGTGACTGGAGGATATGGATTTATTGGAAGTAATTTTATTTTAAAATTATTAGAAGAACATGAGGAATTTAAGATTACAAATGTTGATAATGAATTAGGTGGATCTAATCCAAAAAATCTTTCAAAAATAAACAAGAATAAGAATTATGAATTTGTTAAAGGTAATATTACAAATCATAAATTAATGGAGGATTTAATTAGTAAATCTGATGTTGTAGTAAATTTTGCAGCTGAATCATTTGTGGATAAAAGTATCAATGATGCAAGTCCATTTTTGATTTCAAATATTATAGGAACTCATACTATTTTAGATATTATTACAAAACAGAAAAAAAAACTTATTCAAATTTCCACTGATGAAGTTTATGGTAGTTTAAAAAATGGTAGTGCTACAGAAAAATCAATACTTAATCCTACTAACCCTTATGCAGCTACAAAAGCATCTGCAGAACTTTTAGTTAATTCCTACTTTGCAACATATAATTCAAATGTAATTATTACAAGATGTACAAATAATTATGGTCCAAGACAATTTATTGAAAAATTAATTCCCAAAACTATCATATTAGCAAATCAAAATAAAAAAATTCCTATATATGGAAAAGGAAATAATATTAGAGATTGGATTTTTGTTAATGATCATTGCGATGCAATATTGATGAGTATTTTTAATGGCAAAGAAGGTGAATCTTACAATGTTTCTGCAAATAATGAAATTGATAATATGACCATTGTTAAAAGAATTCTACAATTAATGAATAAATCCGAAGAATTAATTGAATTTGTAGAAGATAGACCAGGGCATGATTTTAGATACAGTTTAGATTCTACAAAAATTACAAAAGAATTAGGATGGAAAATTAATACAACGTTTGATGAAGGAATTAAAAATACAGTTCAATGGTATTTAGAAAATCCTGAGATTCTAAACAATATTTCATCAACTGCTTTAGACTCCACACCTTGGAAAAGTTCTAATTAATTCAAAAATTATGAAATTTGAGAGAATATGAAAGGAATAATTTTACATGGAGGTCATGGGACAAGATTAAGACCATTAACACATACTGGACCTAAACAACTACTGCCTATAGGAAACAAACCAATGTCCCAATATTGTATTGAATCACTTAAAGAAGCAGAAGTTACGGAAATTGCAATTATTGTGGGAGGAATTGGTGCTAATAAAGTTCGAGAATACTATGGTGATGGAGAAAAATTAGGAGTTAAAATTTCTTACATAGAGCAAAATGAACCAAAAGGAATTGCACATGCAATAAATTTATGTCAAAATTTCATAGGAAATGAAAAATTTATAGTATTTTTAGGAGATAATATCATACAAAAAAGTATTAGAAATTTTGCACAAAAATTTGATAAATCAAATTCAGATGCTTCTATTTTATTATGTAAAGTAAATGATCCATCTAGATTTGGTATTGCAGATATTAAAGATAATAAAATTATAAAAATTATTGAAAAACCAAAAAACCCTCCAACAAATTTGGCAGTAACAGGAATTTATTTTTTAACACCTGTCATTTTTAAAATATTTGAAGTTCTCCAACCATCATGGAGAAATGAATTAGAAATTACAGATGCATTACAATTACTTTTAGAAAATAAATATAAAATAAGTTATGATATGATTACAGATTATTGGAAAGATACGGGTACTCCTGAGGATATTATTCATGCAAATGGTGTAATTTTAGAAAAAATGGAATCCTATTTTCATGGAATTAAAGAAAATGGATTTAAATCAAAAGGTAAAGTGATGATTGGAAAAAATACAAAAATAGAAAAAGATGTTGAAATTCAAGGTCCAGTGATCATAGGTGAAAATTGTATAATTAAATCAAAAAGTAAAATTGGTCCAAATATAAGTATAGGAAATAATACAAAAATTTCACAAGTGGATATTGCAAAATCAATTATTATGTCTGACTGTGTTATTGAAGGAGATTTAAAAATAAGAGATAGTATTATTTCAAATAATTCTCAAATCATTGTAACTGAGTCACATAATACAAATGAAAAAATTTTTCTGCTTGGAGAAGGAACAAAAATCATATTTTAACGTCTCAATAGAATAAGGCATATTAATACAAAAAATTAAAATTTAGAAATTGACAAATAATGAGCAACCCCTTGTAAGTATAATTATCGTAAATTATAATGCTGGAGAATTATTATTAAATTGCATTGAATCTATACTAAATTCAGATTATCTAAATTTAGAAATAATTTTAGTTGATAATATTTCTACAGATAATAGTCATAAAAAATGTAAAGAAAAATTCCAACAAATTAAACTAATTGAAAATTCTAAAAATTTAGGATATTGTGATGGAAATAATATCGGAATAAAAAATGCTAAAGGAGAATATGTTGTTATTATGAATCCCGATACAATTGTAAAATCTAATTGGTTAAATGAATTATTTAGTGCATACAAACAATTTGGGGAGGGAATTTATCAACCAAAAATACTTTCATTAAATGAAAAAGATATACTACAAAGTACTGGAAATATGATTCATCTATTTGGATTTGGTTATTCAAGAGATGTTGGAATTATAGATCAAAATCAGCGTAATAAAATAGAAAAAATAGGTTATGCTGCTGGAACTTGTCTATTTACATCATCAAAAATAATTCAAAAAATTGGATTATTGGATTCATTTATTTTTTTATATCACGATGATGTAGATTTTGGTTGGAGAGCATCACAATTAGGTATTTTTTCATATTATGTTCCTAATTCAATTGTATATCATGTTAAAAGCTATGTTCTGAAATGGAGTTCTCAAAAATTTTATTGGTTAGAAAGAAATAGAAAATATTGTATTTTAACACATTATTCAAAAGAGACGTATGAGAAAATGCGATTAACATTATTTTTAACAGATGTTCTAGTATGGTTGGCATATATTTCTAAAGGATTTCTAATGGCAAAAATAAAAGCTGAAATAAATATTTTCAAAAATAAAAATATTATTAAAAAACGTCAAAAAGAACTAGAATCTAAAAAAATCATAACTGATATTGAATTGATTAAAACATTTCCAGATACAATCTCTATTTCTGGTAATTCAGATGGTAGAGGTAGTAATTTTTTTAATTCAATGATTTCTCGATTAAGTATAAAAGCTAAAAAGAAAATAATATCAGAAAATTAAATTTTTTCTGCAATAACAAATGCTACAGCTAAATCTTTTTCATGACTAATTGATGCAATTATTGTAAATTTTTTATTATATTCTCCTTTTAATGATACCATGAGTTTTGAATTTTTATGAAAAGTTTCAATTTCATGAAATTTTATTTTAGTTGAAATAGATTTTTTAACTGATTCCTTAACAGCAAATTTTCCAGCAAAATGTTGATCAGGATTTTTAAATTTTAAACAATATTTAATTTCATTAGATAAAAATAATTTATTATAAAAACTAGAATTTTTTGAATATGGTTTTTTTTTAAATTTGTTAACATCTACTAAATCAACTCCAATTCCAAAAATATTATTCAACATCTTTTAATTATTTAATCACGTACTAGAACTTTCCCAATTCCATTTACCAAACAAATATTATTTTGATTATGAATCTCAGTTTTTACAGTAATCATTTTTGTTGTATCACGTTTTTCAGTAACCTCACCGGTTACAGTAACAATATCCTCCACAAAACAAGGTGAACGAAAGTTTACTGTTTGTGAAAAATATAATGCATTTTTACCTGGAATATACATTCCAATTAACCTTGAAAAAAAAGATGTAAGTAACATTCCATGACAAACTTGTTTTTTGAATTGAGTTTTTTCAGCATATTCACTATCCATATGAAGAGGATTATAATCTCCAGATAGTGTTGCAAAATCCTCTAACATTTTAGAAGTAATTTTTACAGTAAATTTTTTAGAATACCCAATAGTAATTTCTTTAAAATTAATGGAATTTGGAATTTCAGTCATCTAAAATTATTCCATGATTTTTGAGATGTTTTTTAATATCTGCGATATTTTTTGTTTCTACTACTTCATCAATTGAAAATTCTGTTTGAAATTCTGATTCTAATTCATCTAATAGTAGATAAGAATTGAATGAATCCCAACTTGGAATTGTTTCAGGACTTGAATTATCATTAAGTTCAGTTACTGGAACATCCATAATTCGTCCGATTAATGTATATAATTTTTTAGACATTATTCTTCAATTAATTTAATACAATCTGGTAATTTGAAGTCATCCTTTGGAATAATAACCCAAGAATCATTTTCATGTTTAAATCCACAGTTTGAAAGAAAATTTTCTATAGGTTTATTTTTTTGTGTAGGAATATAATTTGCATAAATTTTATCAACATCATTATTTTTTGCATCTGAAATAATATGTGAAAGAATAGCTTTTTCAATTTCTCTTCCCATAACTCTACAACTTAAAAGAAAAGTATCGATAATCCATTCTTTTTTATTTTGTTTATTGATTATGTATACTGAAGTAATTCCATTATCTCCAAACTTATCAACAACTTGTGCACAACCTACAAAAAAATCTTTATCTTTGGCAAGTTTTTCTATATCTTCTTCTTGATAGCGTTTAGTTGTTAAATTAAATTGATTTGTTTTCATTGTTAATTGGGATATTCTAGGAATTGTAAATTCATTAGCCAATTTTAAAGATACTTTTAGTTCTAATTGTTTAAGAAAGTCATCAAGATCTACTACATTATTTTGTAATTCTTTTCTATTTTGTTGTTCTAGATACATTTGATTTCGTTCAGAATCTTCTTTAGTAATTTTTAATGTATCAAATTCTTTTAAATTTTGTAAAATTATTGAATATTGTGAGGGATCTTTAGATAAATTAACAGTGTGTACTTGAGGTAGTGATGACTTCATGAATTCTCGATTAACAGGATCATCATCAAAAAATACAAAATTATCTAATCCAAAATTTAATTCTTGAGATATTTCTTTCATATTGGAAACTTTATCACTCCAATTAATTTTCAAACAAGAAAAATTATTTCGACGCAGTATCATATTTGGATGGTCATCAATCACTTTTAGAGCATCCTCGAGATTATTTTTACTATTAATAGCTAGCAAAATCCCTCTTTGATTTAATGCTAGTAAGTGTTTTTGAAATTCTACATACGCATTTCCTTGTGGATTAGAACCCAATTGAATTCCATCAAATCCATCTTCACCAACTACTCCCCCCCATAATGTATTATCTAGATCAAGTACAATACATCTTTTTGATAATCCCAAAGATGCTAAGATATAATTTAAAAATTCATCAGCTAAAAATGGAATATAATCTAATGAAATTTTAATATCTCCAAATAAAAATTGTTTAATATTAAAAATATTATCATTTCCATATTTAGATACAAATTGATTAAAATTAAATATGTAAACAGAATCATTCTTCATAAATTCTACTTCTAGTCTTTTATTAAAATCAGAAATCATAGAATGAAAACCATATTCAGTTTTTGTTTCATACAATCCATAAGGAGAATATGTTGGTACATGTAAATTAGTAATGATAAGTTTTGAATTTGATTTATTTAAAAATATATTAATTAAATTTTTTAATTCTAAAAACTTTTTTTCAATATTTTTCTTTCTTTCTTCTGCAGAGATTGAATATGGTGAATAAAATATTTCTCCTAAAATTGTTCTAGTATCAATCATTAAGAAGGTTAGATTTGGTTTAAAATTATATAATTCACTATCATCTTTTAAAATTTCTTGATTATATTGATTGTATGCTCCAACATAGATATTCCCACCAATTTGATGTTCTGACATTTTGACTTTTAGTGTTTCATAAAACCCATTAATCGTATAACTGCTCAAGAGGGCAATTTTAATTGTTTTGTCAAAATTTCTATCTTTAAGCGATTTTGATTTATTCATAAAATAGGATAGTTTTCCATTTGACATTTTAACTAATTAAAAACATAATCACGCATTTTTAATATTTACCATGAAAATCCTTGATTGAAATTTATTCAAATTCTTTTTACCTAATCGTGTAGTAATCATATATGCGTAGATTTAAAATTCAACTAAAAATATGATTGTTATAGATGGATGAACCAATAAAAATTAACGAAAAAGAACTAATGGATTATTATGGCTACAAAGGTACTTTTGGAAATTTTCGAATGAAAAGTAAATTTTTAAGATCTTGGATTCTTCATACTCTTGCATATTCATCACCTCATTCAGGATTTACAGCAAAAATGCAACGTAGTAGAGGAGTAAATATTGGTGAGAACTGTCATTTTTCACCATATGTGTTATTAGATTTAGTTTATCCACATTTAGTAAAAATTGGAGATAATGTAACTTTTGGTTCTAATGTAATGGTATATGCTCATAATAATCCAGCAGCAAATTTATTTTTAAAAAATGGTGAATTTCCAAGGAAAGTA
>CABXPS010000030.1 GCA_902514095.1 uncultured marine group I thaumarchaeote
CAAATTGTCGCTCATGAAAGTGGAATTACAAAAACTGCTGATCCTCTTGCAGGTTCTTATTATCTTGAAGAATTATGTGACCAAATTGAGGCTGATGTTTGGAAATATTTGAAGAAAATTGAAAAAATGGGAGGTTCTGTTAAAGCAATTGAAAAAGGATTTTTCCAATCTGAAATTAGAGCAAATGCATATCGTCTTAAAAAAGAAACAGATGATGCTGATAGAATAATTGTTGGTGTCAATAAATATTCTGAAGAAGAAGAACAACCTGAATTGCTTAGAATTGACGGTAAAATTGAAATTCAACAAAAGAAAGCACTTAAAAAATTACGTGCTGATAGAGATTCTAAAAAATTAGAAAAGGCATTATCTGCAATACAAAGTGCAGCTGATACTGAAGAAAATCTCATGCCATACATTGTTACAGCTGCAAAAGCATTTGCAACTACTGGTGAAATTAGTAATACTTTCAGAGAAGTGTTTGGTGAGTATCGTCCAAAGGAGGTTTTTTAGATGAAAATTGATCATATTGCAATTGCTGTAAATGATGTTGAAGAATCTGCAAAAGTGTATCAACAAGCATTGGGTGCAGATAATGTTGAATTTGAAACTGTAGAATCTGAAGGTGTTAAAATTGCTATTATTGAATTAGAAAATGGACGTATTGAATTAATGCAACCCACTAATGACTCCAGTCCAATAAAAAAATTTCTTGATAAAAAGGGTCAAGGACTTCATCACATGGCATTAGATACTGATGACATTGAAGGTGAAGTAGAAAGAATGGAAGGATGTGGAATTCAATTTTTAGGTAAAATTAGACCTGGTTCTGCAGGCACCAAAGTTACTTTTATTCATCCTAAATCATTAAATGGTGTTTTAGCTGAATTGTGCTCCCATCCACAATAATATTTTAAGAAATTTAATTTCTAAATTATATTTCAAGTCTATTTTTTAAATTGTTTAGTTTTACTATGATATTATTTTTTTCAGGCTCTGAAATGCTTGTTATTTGAATTTCTTCTTTTATTTTATCTATGATTTCCAAAACTTCTCCATTTAATTTTGATTTTCCAAAATTAATTTGATCGAATCCTTCTGTTTCTGTTTTGTCTATTTTGTGAATTCCTTCTGGCAATATCTCATAAATTTTAATTAATTTATCCTCTTGTCTTTGTGGTGACATTAAAACAAGTTGATTTTTTCTTAATTGTTCTATTTCATGTATAATTTTATCCTCATCAATTGCTAGAACTTCTATGATTTGATTTAGACTACATGATTTCACTTGTAACAATCTTAGTATTCTCCCCCATATTGGAATATTTGAACTCCAAAGTATTTCTCGAGCTAATTCAGTAATGGTAAACGATCCATCACTGTTCAATGAAATAAATTTTCTATCTTTTAATGATGCTAATGCGTCTAAAATTTTCCCAACCCCATATCTTTTTAAATTTGAATTTTCTAAATTATTTTCATTAAATGTTCCTTTTCCTTTAATTGCTAAACTCAATATTTCTAAATCCACAGTTCCTAATTTCCTCATATTTTTATTTTAACTTGAAGATTATATGTGGATTCTCTTTGTATATCGTATGGTCCTTTACCAACTTCCTAAATTATCTTATGAATATTATGAATTAGAGCCATTTATTGATGCTGAAACTATGAAAATACATCATACAAAACACCATCAAGCATATGTTGATGGATTAAACACATCTCTAGCTCAAATTGGTGCTGAATCTCATCCAAAATATATCTCTGCAATTTTATCTGAATTAACTACAATTCCTGAATCTGGAAGAACTGCAATTAATTTTTTTGGTGGTGGATTTGAAAATCATAGATTATTTTGGGAGACGTTAATTCCAAATAGCGACAAAATTCCTAAAGGAAAATTGGAAGATCAAATTGATGTCTATTTTGATAGCTTTGATAATTTTAAAAAAGTGTTTTCTGGAATGGCTATGTCAATTCAAGGTAGTGGTTGGTGTTGGTTAGTTTTTAATGCAACCTATCATAAAATCGAAATTATTACAACTGCTAATCAAGATAGTCCATGGACTCTTCAAAAAACTCCCTTACTTGGATTGGACATGTGGGAGCATGCATATTATTTAAAATATAAAAATAAAAAATCTGATTATATTGATGCCTGGTGGAATCTCGTTAATTGGGATTATGTAGGCAATCGTTTTTCTGAATTATTCTGATGGTAACACATTAATGAAAATTTTTACAAATTCTAATGCGATGAAATTTGAATCCTTAAAAAAATTAAGTCTTGGGAAAAAAATTGTAATTGCTACTATAATTGCAATACTTGCACAAGCTTTTGGAATAGTTTTTCTTTAATTTCAAAGAAGATTCATTAGGAATACTATTTTGATAATTTTTATGGATATGATGCTTGAAGAAGAATTAATTGATTTAATGACATTTTGTCTACAAAATCCTGATTCTTTAGAAATATCTGATAAACATGCTAGAATTACTGAAATCGGTGGTGAAATTCATGCTGATGGTGGAATTGATGCCTTAGAAAATTTTTCTTTCGTGCTAAAAAATAGAATTATTCAAGAAATAGAAAAAGATCCATCGCCATTGCTTTCGCTATGGCATGGCCTTACTAGTGATTGGCCGAATTAAATTTTCTACTGAAAATTTTATCCTCTACCAATTCTAAAAATGGCTGTACTACATGTAGGGCATGTGCCTTTGATTGCAGGTTTTCCATTTTTCATGGTGTATGGTGCTGGACTACCGATTTCTCGTTTGTCTCGACACTTTACACAATATCCTATTGTCATAATTCAACTAGGCTCGTTGTTCTATTAGCGAGATCTTGTTGAACTTTTTTTACAAATAGGCAAACATCTAATCTTATTTTTTATGTTCCGGAACAACTTTTTTCGTATCGGATTTTTAATTTATTTTTCTTAAAGTTTTACTCGATAATAATCCCATCTTTCAGGATCAAACAATGTTACAAATTCTGCTTGTTCTTTATCTATTCTTGCTTTGATTACATCACGTAGTGCAAAGCTTGTAAGATATTTGTATTTCATAGAATGTGCTTGCAAGATAAACATATGTCTCATTTCACTACCTCCTCGTAATCCCCAGTAGCCCATTTTTAGTGCTAAAGGTTCTAAAAATATAGTATTTTTCAAACCAAAATTTTCATCTCGAATTTCTTCACGTAATTGATATTTTTCAAGCGGTCCTCCTTTAGAGAATCCCACTATCTCCCCGTCACAATCATTTAATCTTAGTGTGTTGATTATTGTTTCTGGATCCTCTATTGATTCTTTAAAATTCTCTTTTCCAAATTGTAATGGTTTTGGTAGTTCTAAAAATATGTCAAACAGTGTTTGTACAAATTCCGGATCCCCCTGTTTTCTTTGATTTTCTATAGTTGGAACTAGTTTAAGATTCTCATATGCATAATCTGCTTGAATACTTACTTCTTGTTGTCTAATTCTCATGAATGACAAAACTGTGTCAAAGAAATTTTTCCTCATTTCTTTTGGTAGTGCTTTAAGAATTGCTTTTGACATTGACATTTCTTTATTTAATATTTCTTCAAAATATGCAACAGCAGATCTTATGATTACTGATGGTCTCCATGCAAGTGCATGTGCATTCATTTTTGCCTTTTCCATTGCTTGTGTAAAATCTCCTAATGCATAACCACTAATTCTATCTACTAATGATAGATATTCTCCCATTTCCATAATGTGTTGTTGTAATTCCAAATTTTTTCTTGTTATTTCTGATCTTTCAAAACATTGTTTTACTTCCTCTTCTGCTACTTCCTTTATTTTTCCACTCCATGGATATGTTGTTCTTAAAATTAATACTTTAATTATTTCTAAATCAATCTCAGCAGAAATTAATAATTTTTGTAACTTTTCATCCATTGAAATAAATTTTATAACTCTTTTCTCATGTGGTTTATCTACACTTTTTTCAGGATCAAAATCATGAAACAGCGCTGCAACATATAGATATTTTTTATCCTCTTCAGTTAGTTGAATTTTTTCTTGATTTATAGCTAAAAGTGTTACATATGTTACTTCTAATTCATGATAGATGTTATGATATCCATAATATTCTGTTCCTAGACCTTGACTTTCAAATAAATCAATTGTGTAATCTAGCATTTCTACATAACAATCATCTTCTAATCCGTTTTGTGCCATTTGACTTAGAATCTCATTTCTCATTGAATGGGTATTTGCAAATTGTTGCATTATATTTCGATCACAATTTGACTTTTTAAAGGTGATCCAGAATACTCTTTAATTATTTTTAATTTTAATTCATTAACAATCTATTGTGCTTAAGCACAAGATTCAATACAATTACTTCTTACATTTTTTTAATGTCTGTTGATTCTGTTTTGCTTGAAAATTTAATGAAGTATAATGCTGAATATTCTCCACAATTTACTCTTCATATAGCTGACAGATTATATGATGTGCTTAGTGTCACTATTGAAAATTCTTCAATTCCTGTAAATGAACCAACAACTCGTGGAGGTGTTTATTTTTCCGAAAAATTTGCCTATAAGATGAAAGGCAATATTGAGGATCTTACAATAATTCCTTTATTAACAAAAAAAATGCTTGGTCCTAATACTGAGTTTGGTGAATTAAAAATTTCTAGCCACATTGAATATGATGGAAAAATTACTCCTATTGATATTTTTACTAATTTAACAAATAGTGTACAAACTCCAAATTCAATTGAACTTAGTATGATTATTGTAAAATTAGAATTAACTTAATCTTTTTTTAGATATTTATCATATCTTTCTTTTGATATTTCATCTGATAACACCTCATATGCTTTATTGATTTTTATCATTTCTTCTTCAGAATCTTCTTTTGTTTTATCTGGGTGTGTTTTTTTTGCTAATTCTCTAAAATTTTTCTTTATTTCTTCTGCTGTTGCATTACTATCTACTCCTAAGATCTCATAATAATTTGGCAAATTGTTATTTGCTACACTTTCTCTAAATTCATTTTCTTCTTTACTATTTCCTCGTTTACCAATTTCTTCATAATCGTCCCCCCATTCTGAATGATATTTTTCATACGTTCTATCTTTTTTTGATTCATGTTCTTTTTTATCGTATGATGTTTTTTTCCTTAAAATGATGTCTCTTGCTAGAAATAAGAATATTGAAACCACTACAATTGAGAATCCTGCAAATAAAATTATTTTCTCTTCATCTGAAACTACTAATTCATTTGTTTCTGCATATGATGTTTGTATTGTCCCAAATATTATTAAGAAAATTACAATAATTTTAAATTCATTCATTGTATTTTTCCTATGTTAGTCTGAAATCTTCTTTTGCAGTATTTAGAACTACATGTGTTATTGTATTTTCCACATTTGGTATTGATGCTAAACCCTTTACAAATGTGCTTAATTCATTTCTTTCTTTGAATTTTGCTATAATTATGGTATCTGTGGTACCCGTGATATCGTACACTCCACAAACATTTTCAAATTTTGATACTTTTTCTTCAATATCTACAATTTTATCTTTTTTAGCCATAATTTCAATAATGGCTGTCAAAGAATACCCTATTTTTTCATGATCAATTGTTACAGCATATCCCAAAATTATTTTATCTTTTTCTAATCTTTTCATTCTTGATAATATTGTGACTGTTGAAACTCCTAATTTTAACGCCAATTGTCTTGCAGATTGTCTTGCATCTACTGTTAGATTGTTGAGAATTTTTTTATCTAGTGTATCTAAAGTCATACCATGTATTGGTAAAAAATTATTTAAATTTTCAATGAATTTTTGTAAATTTGTTTAAATACATTTTGGTTTTCTCCTTTTTTGTCCTTTAAATTTAATACAAATAAAAATTATCAAAATTATGGATGATATTGAAGAATTTGTATTGAAAGGAAAATCCTTTTTGGAATCTGGTGATTTTGATAAAGCATTAAGTTTTTTTGAACAGGCTCTTCTGCTAAATCCCAAAAATCCTGATCTTTGGAATTATAAGGGAACTGCTCTTAGAAGTTTGGGCCGATATGCTGAATCTATGGATTGTTTTAATAATTCATTAAAAATTGATCCTAGAGATAAATTTGCCTCATGATAATCTGTAGTATATGATCAACTTTTTTAATTATAATCTCCTATAATGATTATGACTAGAACACAAAGAAGAAGAGATACCGCTCATCCTACAAGAGATGGAAAACATAATCCCGTATGTATTGATCCTGATTGTAGCGATTGTTCATAAAGTAAAAGATTTCCTACTATCTTTTACTTTTTATTATTTCCATGACTGATTTGTGATTAATTATTTTTCTCCTTTTTGATAGGTTATATTGAAATCACTTGGGTTTTAATTAAAAATATTTCATATTTTTATTATGTCGAAGTTAATTTCTGTTTTAAAAGAAGAAATTCATTCAGATATTTCTGAGGATCACTATATTATTGACAAAATATTACCATTTGTATTGAATAGTAGCATTGATGAATTATTTTCACAAGCCAATGATTGTATTGACGATGAAAATTTTTCAGAATCTTTGATATTTTATGATTTAATATTGAAACAAGATTCAAAAAATATTCATGCTCTAATTGATAAGGGTACAACTCTACAGAATCTAGGTCGAATAAAATCCGCTATTCGTTCATATGATAAGGCACTTGATATATCCCCTAACAATATTGATGCATTAATTAACAAAGGATCTGCTTTTCATTTAGATAAAAAATACTCTGATGCTATATCTTGTTATGACAGGGCTCTTAAAATTGATAAAAAATGTCCTATGGCTCTTGCATACAAAGGACTTTCTTTGGCTGAATTGGGTCAACTAAAAGAAGCAATTACTTATTTTAAAAATGCCTTATCTATTGACAAACATTATGATCTTGCACAACTCTCTAAAGATACTGCTCAAGACCTTTTAAAATCCTTACAAGGAAAATAATCTAAAATACTGTTACATCGCCAGGTGCTGGTTCTCTTGCTGTTTGTTTTTCATTAGATTTAACGAAATCACTGTGTTTTGTATTTTGATGTTCTCTTAGTTTTTCAATATCTTCAAAACCTTCATGACACAAGTAGCATTTTGGTTTATGTTCATCTACTAATGGGAGTACCATGATATCTTAGATTATTTTGATTACTTATTTCTTGACAGTATAAGGAATGTTTCATGGAATCCCTTGAGAGTATATACAAAAAACGAGCAAAAACTAGTTTATTTTAAAAATTAAGACCACTGGTTTCTACAATCATTACATGAGTTATTGGGAGGATCATTTTTTGCTACATTTTATTTTTAGTATATTTTTGAAATATTTGTGCCTAGAATTACCTAATATTTTTGAAAATTATACATACTAGAAAAATCTTCGATCAGATCTTATGAAACTTGAAAAGAATCGCATTCATTTATTCATCTTATTGTTTGCCGTATCCTCACTTCTTGTTCATGTGCCATCTGAGGCGTTTGCAGCTGACACTTGGACTGCTGCTACTACAACAAATGCAGGTGTCAATAACATATATGCTGTATCAATGAGTGATGCAAACAACGGTGTAGCTGGTGCTGGATCAGGACAAATACTATACACAACTAATGGCGGTGACACTTGGACTGCTGCTACTACAACAAATGTAGTTGACCTCAACATGTGGGCAGTCTCAATGAGTGATGCAAGTAACGGTGTAGCTGTTGGGTCATCAGGAAGAATAGTATACACAACTAATGGCGGTGACACTTGGACTGCTCCTACTACAACTGGTATGACAGGCAATACCCTGTACGGAGTCTCAATGGGTGATGCAAACAACGGTGTAGCTGTTGGAAGTGCAGGAAAAATAGTATACACTAGTGATGGCGGTGACACTTGGACTGCAGCTTATGGAACGAATGTAAGTAGTAATCACCTGCGTGCAGTCTCAATGGGTGATGCAAATAACGGTGTAGCTGTTGCAA
Organism: uncultured marine group I thaumarchaeote; assembly: GCA_902514095.1. Classification (GTDB taxonomy): domain Archaea; phylum Thermoproteota; class Nitrososphaeria; order Nitrososphaerales; family Nitrosopumilaceae; genus Nitrosopumilus. The sequence goes on from CABXPS010000030.1 coordinate 8,011, forward strand.
GTGGAGGAAGAATAGTATACACAACTAATGGCGGTGTTGATTGGACTGCTGCTACTACAACAAATGCAGGTGGTAATGGCATGAAGGGAGTCTCAATGGGTGGCAGTAACGTTGTAGCTGTTGGGCATAAAGGAACAATAGTCTTTGCAGATTCAGTATCATCTGATGGTTCCTCTGATGGTTCCTCTGATGGTTCCTCTGATGGTTCCTCTGATTTTTGTTATGACTGTGAAGCCCCAAAACTAACCAAAGTTGAAGTCCACATAACGTCTCCAAATTCCGATACTCATACATCTAGTGATATTTGGAATTTTGATCAAGACACTCCATACCCAATGTTTGATGATGACATCATTCCAATAATTGCAGACCCTGGAGATGAAGTAGAGATAATTTTGGAACTAACTGATAATAGAACTTTGAAAAGAATTGCAGATA
>CABXPS010000031.1 GCA_902514095.1 uncultured marine group I thaumarchaeote
GATGCATTATTCAAAGTTTTAGTAATTCTTTCTTCAGCTTTAGTTCGTTTTTCAATTTCTTTTACAACTTTTGCTGCAGTCTGATGACTTGAACTGATGGTATTACGAAATGACGGCTTTGATTTAGTTTGTTTTTTAATTTGTGTTGCAATTTTTGATTTAATATCATCGAATGTAGAAACTTGTTCAGTTATTTTTTTCAGTGTTTTTTGTCTACTTTTTATTTCAGAAATTAATTCCTGAATATGGTCATTTAATGAGCGTAATCTAGCCTCTGCATTTTGTTTTTCTTCAGGAGTTTCAGCAAATTCAATTTCTTGCTCAGTTTGATCAACAATTTCCTTTTCACTATTAACACGATCTTCGGCAGCAGATACTAATCTTTGAATACTCTCCACCTGAGCATTTTTTCTTGTAAGATTTTCTGAAACATCTGAAACATCCTCTTTTTCAGATTCAATTTGTTTAATCATTTTTTGTAAACCAGTTGCAGAACGTTTTTCTGCGGATTGAAGTTGTTTAAGTTGAGTTTCAGCATTTTGTTTTAATTTTGTTGCTTCTCTCTTCTTTCGACGTAATTCAATTACTGTTTTTTCTAAGGATGTCAATGATGTTCTAAAATAAAAGAGTCGATTAAGTTGTTAATATGATTAGGATTTGACTTTTCGGTTAAGAAAATTAACCAATATTGATCGTGAAATCTCTTATTTTAAAAAATATTAGTGACAAGATTTTACTAAGATCATGGAGTTTCATCCAAAAGATTTACCAATTTCAAAAGTTTATGATCTAAAAAATGAAAATGATGCAATGAAAGCAGTAGAAGACATGGTAAATTTAGGATTTAGAGATAAAAAAGAAGGTTTCAAAGTTCTAATGCCAAAAGAAACTAAACTTGCAAAAAGAATTGGATATACAATTACAACAGGAGTAACAAAAGGGCTTCGGCAAAAAAATGAAACAAGGGATGTTAAATATTGGACATATCATCATGATGACCAACATTTTGCAATAGTATTGATAGATAATTCAGTTTTAACAGAATTAGGATTTTGATTTATCAAAAATCTGATACAATTTTGTTCTATTTGCCATGACACCAGCAAGCATTATTCCAATTACAGTTCCACCGATAACATCCATTGGAAAATGCTGTAAAACATACAATCTACTAAGAGAAATCATTGCAGGGTAAATGAATATCAAATACGCACCACGAGGAAATCTCTCAGATAACGCATAGCCCAAAATAATTGCAAATATCATGGATCTAGCTGCATGACCAGAAGGAAATGAAGCATCAAACCCACCTTCACAGAATAATGCAAACGTATCACGGCTAATTTCGACAGGGAATTCAACTCCATAATATTCAAAATCAGGCCTATCCCTATCAACACCACATTTGATGTATCCTGTAAGAAGGGTAGAGATTACAATTAAGATCAAAAGAGTGATTCCAACTCTGCGAGTTTTTGGAATTAACAATACAATAATTGCAAATATCATCATATTGAAAACATCTCCACTCTCAGTAACATATTGCATAAAAATGTCAAGAGTGGGATTTCCAACATTTTCTGCAAAGAACAAAACAATATTTTGATCAAAATCATCAGTTAGTTCAGAAAGTACAAATGCAGTTAAAATGAGAAAAAGGGCAGTAAGCAGTACAAAAGAACGTGAACGGATATCAAAAAGCCAGTTTTGCAATTAATTAAACCTCAAGTATACATCTTTTAATTTTTATTAATACATAGCCTTCAAAAATACAAATCATACAATACAAACAAATTTCAATAAATAATTATGATCGGCTCAAAGATTTTAACCAAGTGCATAATAGAAAAGTTGTGAAGGTACTCACATTAGATGACTTTGATCTAAATGGTAAGACAATTTTTGTAAGAATGGATATGAATTGTCCAATAGATCCAGAAACTAATGAGATTTTAGGTACTAAAAGAATTGAAGAAGCCATTGAAACACTGGAATCATTAAAAAATTCCAAAGTGGTAATAGCATCTCATCAAGGAAGAGTTGGAAATAATGAATATACAGGGATGGATAGGCATGCAGAGGTTCTTGAGAAATTAATGGGTAGAAAAATAAAATATGTGGAAGATACTATTGGAGAGGCAGCACAAAATGCAATTAAAAACTTGGAAGATGGAGAAATACTACTTTTAGATAACCTAAGATTATGTGCTGAAGAAAATTATGAGTTCACTCCAGAGAATGCTGGAAAGACAATAATGGTTTCAAGATTATCAAAATTGTTTGATCTTTGTGTCTTAGATTCATTTCCTAGCGCACATAGATCACATCCATCCATTGTAGGATTTGCACAAGTATTACCAGCATGTGCAGGAAGAATTGTGGAAAGAGAAGTAAGGAATTTAGATGAAATAATGACAGTTGCAAAAGCACCACATGTGATTATTTTAGGAGGTTCCAAAGTACCAGATAGATTAGAGGCAATCAAATTACTAATTCAAAATGGGCGGGCAGATCACGTTTTACTTACAGGATTAATTGCAAATGTGTTTATGCGTGCTCAAGCCAGAATTAAATCACCCTTAGGAATTAAAAGAGAAGACGAGGTTGTTGCAAAAGCGCATTCATTGATAGGAGATCATCCAGATGTTTTTGCAACTCCAGTAGATATTGCAATTGATAAAGATGGAGAAAGAATAGAGATGGATGTAAGAGAGATTGGAAAAGGAGATAAAATTTTTGATTTAGGTCCCAAAACAATAGAATATTATTCAAAATTAATTTCAGGTGCTGGAACTGTATTCATTAGTGGTCCTGCAGGATTTTTTGAAAAAGAGAATTTCAAATATGGAACAACACAAATGCTGAATGCAGTTGCAAATTCAATGGCAACAACAATTGTTAGTGGAGGACATTTAACAACAGCATTAAAACAACAAGGGTTAGCAGATAAAATTAATCATATCAGTACAGCAGGAGGCGCATTAGTACTATATCTAACTGGAGATAAACTGCCAATGATTAAAGCATTAGAAAATGCAGCAATAAAATATCGGACTAAATAGAAGATTTACAAGAAGTGTTAGGACAAACTCGTTCCTCCGAGGTTCCCAGATAGATATCATGATTACAAGAATTACAATAAAATTTTTCAACTGGATCAAATAATTTTAGAAAAATAGTAGTAAAATTTTGTGCAATATTTCTTACAAGACCAGAATCACAAAGATCATTAAATAATGATTCAGTATCATCAATTATCCAAGATGTATTGATATCTCCTTCAGATTTGAGAATTTCAAAAATATCATCATTTGTAAATTTTGTATCAATATCATTAAATTTTTCAAAAATTATTTTTCTTATTTGTAATTCAAGAGGAATTGAAGGAGTAAAATCACTCATACTAATACAGGTTTTCAGCATCTGTTTTTAGCGTATCTATACCTGTTTTATCATCTAGATTAGAACCAAGGTAGGTATACAATGCAGATTTGAGTACCTTTAGAGATAGTAAGGCACATTTTATTCTAACAGCTTGTAGATGCTCAAGACCTAATTCACTTAATACATCATTTTTTTCAATTTTTCTTACATCATCAAGAGATTTTCCCTTAGTTATTTCAGTTAAAACTGAAGTGCAAGCCATACAGATGGCACATCCTTTCCCATGAAATTTAATATCAGTAACTTTGTTATCATCAATTTTCATATCAATATCAATACTATCACCACATAGAGGATTAGAATCATGAAATGTAACATCATGATTTTCAATTTCTCCATAGTTGATAGGATTTCTTGAATAATCAACAATCATTTCATGATAGATATCAGGACCGCCACTCATAATTTGAACACCTTTGCTACAGTATTTAATGAATCGATTAAAGCATCAACATCTTTCTTTGTATTATAAATATAGAAACTAGCTCTAGATGTAGCTGCAACATCAAGACGTTCCATTAATACTTGAGCACAATGATGTCCTGAACGAAGTGCAATACCTTGTTCATCAATTATTTGAGCAACATCATGTGGATGTACATCTGCAAAATTAAATGATATTACACCACCACGTTTTGTAATATCTTTAGTACCATAGATTTTAAGTCCAGGAACTTTTGAAAATTCTTCTATAGCATATTTAGTTAATTCAATTTCATGTTGTCTCACATTATCCATTCCAATTTTTGTAAGATAATCAATTGCAGCTCCAAATCCTATAACATCTGCAATATTTGGAGTTCCTGCCTCAAATTTGTAAGGCAAATCATTCCAAGTTGTTTCATACTTGTGAACTTCCCTTATCATGTCACCACCACCATGAAATGGACTCATTGTTTGTAACACAGATTTTCTAACCCATAAAACACCAATTCCAGTTGGAGCCAACATTTTGTGCCCAGAAAATGCAAAGAAATCACAACCTAAGGTATCAAGATCAACTTTCATGTGAGGTACTGCTTGTGCACCATCAATTAATGTAGGAACACCAGCAGCTTTACATTTTTCAATAATTTTTTCAGCATCAGTAATTGTTCCAAGAACATTAGACATCAAACTAAAAGTTACAAGTTTTACTTTTCCAGTTGCAAGATATTTATCAAGATCATCTAAAATTAATTGGCCATCATCATCCATTCCAATGTATTCTAGTTTTGCACGTTTTTCTTGAGTAAGTAATTGCCAAGGTACAATATTACTATGATGTTCATATTCAGTAGTTACAATAATGTCACCTTCATTGATATGAGGTCTTCCCCATGCATATGCAACTAAATTAATTGCTTCAGTTGTTCCTCTAACAAAAATTAATTCTTGTCGATTTTTGACATTTACAAAATTTGCAATTTTATCCCTTGCAGTTTCATATGCTTCAGTTGATTCTTCAGCAAGAGCATAAACTGCACGATGAATATTTGCATTATGATTTCGATAGTAATCAGTAATAGCATCAATGACTTGGTTTGGTTTTTGAGTTGTTGATGCATTATCCAAGTAAACAAGAGATTTGTTATCTCTAACTTTTCTTGTCAATATAGGAAAATCTTTTCTAATGTTTTCAAAAAGGGATTCTGTACTTTGCAATTTTTAAACCTCCACAAAAATTTCGTTGTTATCAATTTTAACTGGATATACTTTAAGAGCAATTTCAGCTGGTAGATTATTTGGTTTACCATTAACTAAATTAAAAACAGAAAGATGTAGAGGGCATCTAACGCCTTCTGTACTAAGAAATCCAGTTGAAAGATCAGCCTCAGCATGAGTACAAATTAAATCAGTAGCATGGATTGTACCATCAAGATTTGCTATCAGTAATTTTTTACCATCTTGCACAAATCCAAAAAGTTCACCTTTTTTCACTTGATCTAAACTGCATGCTTTAATCCATTCAGACAAAAAAATCACCTATACTTGTAATGTTGTTCAATTTCAGAATTTTCATTATAACGAGTTTCTTCAATTTCAACAAACTTTGCTAATTCTTCATCGGTATTAATTGTAAGATCACGATTATCCCATTTAGATTCAATAAGATATGCAATCCATGCTCTAACTTGAAAAGACATTTTTCTTGAAAGTGGTTCTAAGAAACCCTCAACAATTGTTCTTTCAGCTTCCTCATGACTTAGACATCTAGTTTTAAGATAGAAAATTTGTTCTTCATCAATTTGTGCAACAGATGCAGAGTGAGTTGCCTTAACGTCATTAGTGAATATTTCTAATCCAGGAATTGCATCAGATTTTGCATCCTTATCTAAAAGAATGGAACGACCAGATAAGAAAGAATTAGATTTAGATGCATTTTCTTTAATTCGAATCATTCCTTTGAAAAGAGATTTTGATTTATTTCTAAGAATAGATTTTTCAACTACACGTCCTTCAGTAGATGGACTTTCATGATTTACATTAGTTTGAATATCAAAAGATTGTTCATTATTTCCAAAAATTACTTCAGAATCATTTGAAGAGGCACCAGGGCCATTAAGAAAATATTCAATTTTGTAGCGAGACAATATTGAACCAAATAATCCAGAATACCAATTTACTTTTGCATCTTGTCCTAAATCAGTACGTTTGGTTGAAAAAGTTACTGCATGTTGATCCATCATTTGTAAAGTAGTGACATCTAATTGTGCATTTGCAGCAATACTAGTATTCATTAATTCAAGATATGCTTGTTGCGTTTGAATATTTGGAGAATACAATTCTTGAACTATAGTTGCCTTACTACTTTCATCTACAAAAATAACATTTCTAGAAATAGTAGAATGTCCGTCTTCTGAAAGACATGTTAAGAAGTGAATTGGTTTGTCTAAAACAAAATTACGTGGAATGCGAATAAATATTCCAGAATTAAAAGCTGCATTATTCAAAGCGGTAAATCGATCATCTTTAGAATTTGATGCCTCTAATGCTTTTTTTACTAATTCAGAATTATTTTGAATTGCATCAGATATTGAAGATATTACAAGTCCTTTAGATTTTAATTCATCAGGTAAATTGATTCTATGAATATTTGTTCCAATTTGAACAATACAAATTTCATTTTCTAATTCTCCCAATCTTTTTTGAAGAAAACTAGGTACTGTTTCAGTAGTAGTAGTTGAAAGAGATACTTTTTCAGGATCCATTTTCTTGGCATCAGTATATTTGTTGTATAATGGAGAAGTTTCAATTGGAAGACTATCATAAACAGATAAGGAATTTTTTCGATAATCCTTTAACCATTCAGGTTCATTTCTAGATGAAGAAATATCTTCTATATGAGAAGTATTTAGTTTTGAAAGAAGTTCTTGAGACATGATTTATCCGATAAAGACCTGAGAGATTATCCTACAGAATCATCCATTTCTAATTTAATGAGTCTGTTTAATTCAACTGCATATTCCATAGGTAATTCTTTGGTGAAGGGTTCCATGAATCCATTAACAATTAATGATAATGCATCTTCTTCACTAAATCCTCTAGACATAAGATAGAAAATTTGATCATCACCAATTTTTCCAACTGTAGCTTCGTGAGTAATTGTTGCATCTTCTTGATCAATTACCATGTATGGATAAGTATCAGTTTTGGATGTATCATCCATTAGTAATGCATCACATCTAACAGTAGATTTCACGCCAGTAGCACCTTTTGCTACATTTAACATTCCTCTGTAAGTTGAACGTCCATCAGCTCTACTTACAGATTTGGATGTAACTTTAGAAGTGGTATTTGGTGCAAGATGTACCATTTTAGCGCCAGTATCTTGATGTTGGCCTTTGCCTGCAAATGCAATAGACAATGTTTCACCATAAGCTCTTTCACCCATGAGATAAACACCAGGATATTTCATTGTTAATTTACTTCCAATATTTCCATCAATCCATTCAACGGTTGCACCTTCATATGCATAAGCACGTTTTGTTACAAGATTGTAAACATCAGAACTCCAATTTTGAATAGTAGTATATCTTAATTTTGCATCTTTATGTGCAACTAATTCCACAACAGCAGAATGAAGTGATTCAGAT
>CABXPS010000032.1 GCA_902514095.1 uncultured marine group I thaumarchaeote
CCTTCTTTTAACAGTACAACAGGCATATTTCCTTTTGAAGTTGCTTGCATACCCATAAATGGCAAAACTCCAGATTCCCCTTTTATACCTTCCAGATCATTATAAGAAAAAATAATCAGATATCGGTGTTTTTAAATTGGGAAAACCAAATTACAAAATATGGTTAAATCCAAAAATAAGGAATCTTACAATAAAATATTTACAAAATTAAAAGAACATCATAAATGGTTTGAAAATTCAATACCATTAATCGCTAGTGAGAATATTCCAAGTCCAGCAGTTAGAGAAGCAATTATTTCTGATTTTGGTAATAGATATGCAGAAGGTTGGCCTGGAGAAAGAGTCTATGCTGGATGTATCTACATTGATGATGTAGAGTTTGAATGTATGAAATTAGCAAAAAAACTATACAAAGCAAAATTTGCTGATGTAAGACCAATTTCTGGTGTAATTGCAAATTTAGCAGTATATTCAGCTTATTCAGATCCAGGAGATATTATGATTGCACCATCTATTCCAGCTGGTGGCCATATTTCACATGGTAAAAGAGAACATTCGGGAACTGCTGGATTAGTTCACGGACTAGAAATTGAATTTTATCCATTTAACGCTGAAGAAATGACAATTGATGTTGACAAAACTAAACAAAAAGTAAAGGAACTCAAAAAAAATAATCGTCTTCCTAAAATGGCAATGTTTGGAGGCTCATTATTTTTATTCCCGCATCCAGTAAAGGAATTATCTGATTTTCTCAAAACATATGATATTCACATTAATTATGATGCAGCTCATGTTGCAGGATTAATTGCAGGTGGCAAATTCCAAGATCCATTACGTGAAGGTGCAGATACAATGACAATGAGTACTCATAAAACATTATTTGGTCCTCAAGGAGGATTAGTTTTAGGTTCTGAAGAACATGAAGAACCAATTAAAAAAGCAACATTCCCAGGTCTTACAAGTAGTCATCATATTAACAATATGGCAGGAAAAGCAGTAGCATTTGCAGAAGCATTAGAATTTGGAAAAGATTATGCATCTCAAGTAATTAAAAATGCTAAAACATTTGCTGAAGCATTAAATGATGCAGGATTCAAAGTATTAGGAGAAAGTCGAGGATATACACAATCACATCAAATTGCAGTTAATGTTTTAGATTATTCTGATGGTGGTAAAGTTGAAGCTGAGTTAGAAAAAGCAAACATAATTGTAAACAGACAACTTATTCCTGGAGATATTAAAGCTGGAAGAAATTATTTTCATCCTGGTGGAATTAGATTAGGTGTATCTGAAATTACAAGATTGGGAATGAAAGAAAATGAAATGAAAGAGATTGCAGCATTCATGAAACAAATAATTATTGAGAAAAAGGATCCAAAGAAAATTCTTCCAAAAGTTAAATCTTGGAGAAAAGATTATCAAAAAGTCAAATATTGTTTTGATAGTAAACTTGGTGCCTACGAATATGTCAAATTAAGATAATTTTAAGCATAATCTGTAAGGAGAGATTGATCTCCCTGACTTTTACCAAAAACTAATTCTATTTCATCAGATAAAGCATGGATTCTACCACGTTGATATTCACCAACATCATATTTTTCAACTAGTCTCTTTGCGAGTTTTAGATATTTTTCAACTGAACCTCTTGTGATTGTTGCAATTAGCTTATGACCACACACACATGTTTGAATCAAAGGCATTCGACGATATGATTTTCCACATGCAGTACATCTGAAACTTTGTCTTGCATATGCTCTAAGATTTCCCATAATATCTGGCACAAGATGTGTTGAAATTACATTTGAAACAAGTTCAGATGGATTAACTACATCAATTAATTCAGCATTTCTAACTTGCATATCAAATTTATCAAGCATTGAACCTAGTGTTGAATATGCACTTCGAGATTTTGAAGTAGTTAATGATGAAGTTGAATGAGTAAAATGATAATCATAAAATTGTCTTTTAGTTTCTAATCTTGATTTAATAATTTCAACTGAAGTAACATCTGATGCTTTATTTTGTTGAATTGTTGATTCAAAAAATTCTAGAGGAAGTATTTTTGTTACTTCAAGATTATGTGCTTGTGGTTGAGATTCATGAGGTAAAACTAGTGGTTGAACAAGTAATGGTGCATCCATTAAACCTCCTATTCTATCAGAAAGAAATTGTCGTGAGAAATTAAGTAAGCTATCCATCAACAACATTATAGAATCAGCATCCCCATCAGCATCTCGTCTTTTTGCTGAATGCCAATTTGGTGTTCCAAAACAAACATGAGTTTCAGTGTATCCAATTATTCTACCTACGATTCCAACAGAAGTATGAGGTGCTAAACCAATAATCAAGTGGCCAATTAATTCTTCAGTATTATTCACATTATAAAATGAAGATTTGCCATAAAATTTCACTAAAAGTGTATCAATGTATTTACAAGTAGAAACCAGATATCTTCCACTTTCATTAGGAATTACTACATCTTGCATTCTAAGTTCAATAGTTTGATCTATACTTTCAAGTGGTTTTCCATCAATGTCATGAGAATAACCTAATTCCTTTAGTTTTTCAATAGAAGTTCCAATCCATGATGGTTTGAATTGAGTTAAAGGAGAATTTGTTGCATCAAATCGAATAGTTCCATCTTTGAATGTAGTTAGGCCTAGATTTTGACGTACAAGTCCCTTTTCAAGAGGTTCTGCGATTTTATCCTGACTGATTAATTCTTTGAGACCTTTGAAGGGTTCCTTTGCACGAATTCCCATTTTTTCTTGAGCTAAAAGTAATCGTGATTTCAATGGAAATTCTTTATGAGAATTGGCGGGAGCTTTGCGTTTACACTTTTCACAATATGGTTCTGTTAGTGTATCTCTACAATTATTACATCTGAAAGTAATTATTGTTTTTTCACCACATTTAGAGCACTTTATTCCAATTGATGGTTCATCACATTGTGAACAATGTCTGTTGTAAATATTTGCAAAAAAGTGCTCATTTCGTGATGCTTTAAGAAGATCTCTTGTTGGTCCGCCTTTATCAGAAATTGGAAATAATATATGTGTAGGAGGCTTCATTTGTCGTGCAGCTGCTTTTTCAGGTCTTCCGATTCTAACTCCAATAGAAGTAGAAAATTTATTATTAATTTTAATTTTTGAGGATTTTGTCAAAATCTCAGGAATTGATAAATCATTAATTATTGGTTTTGTTACAAATAATAAATTAAAGAAAATTTTTGCTTCATCATTTTCTAAAATTATAGATTCATTTTCAACTTTATGTGGAGTTCCTAAGTTTTCTAGAATTTTTTTAATTTTAATTGAATACTCAATTTTCTTTTCGTCAAAATTTATTGGTTGTAAAAGTTGAAGTAATTCTTCTGATGAAATTTTATCCCAATAATAGAGATAATGAGGATGTAATGAAAACTGAAAATTAATTGAAATTTTTAATGCATCCTCAACTGAAGGTAATTTAGTCAAAAATTGTTCTAGATATTGATTTTTAGGCTCAAATTTTGAAATAATTTGTTTTAATTCTTCTATCCAAATTTCTTCAACATATCCTGAAGGAATTAGTTGAGCATTATTTTCAAGAAAATCCCCAAATGTGATTAGAATGTCTCCCAAATGTAAAATTTTTTCAATTTTATTTTTAATTTCTATTCCATGTTGAACATTTCTAATTTTTACAACATCTCCATTAAGAAGACGTACTATAGGAGTTTCAATAGAATCAACAAATGCTACAGTTGCTCCTTTTCCAGGAATGTCAATTTTAACTTGAGTCCCAACAGCAATTGTATGATCTAAAATTTCAGCAATAACTGGATGAAACCCTACTGCAGCAAATCCAGTATTACATGCTCTCCCATAACGAAGCCGAAATCCACCTAATTTGTTAGGCATAGATAAAACTGATCTGCCTGTAATTACCTCACGCATTCTTTTTGCTGCAGCATCTTCTTGATTATCACCTGCTTGGACTGCACCTTTAAGATCTCCTAACCATTCCCAACCATCTAAATTGTACATTTCTATTCTTTTGAGTAATTTTTTTGATCTTCCAATCAAACCATCATTTAGAACACGTAAAGCTCCTCCTCTAACTCTATCAGTCTTAATTCGCGTCATTCCTTTATGATTTACAACTTCATATGGATCAGTATCTACACCAGCTAGTTCAACTGGAAGATTAGAAATAACATGCTCAATATCTTCATCTAATATGTGAAATTGAAAGCTACTAGCTTCTCTTTCATAAATTCGTAATTCCTCAACAAATCTACCAGTTTCATCATCAAAAGAATTTGCTTGAAATTTTGATAGTCCTACTATTTTTCTAACATGATCTGCAATTAGTAAAGTTACTGCAGATTCTGTTCCTCCTGCTGAACGCATAGGTCCTGCAATTGAAACTGAAAGATAATCAGTTCCATCTTTGTTTTTCTTAATTTTTACTTCACTAATTCCTTGTAGAGGTGCAATTGTAACACCTTCAGTAATTATTGCCAGTCCTACACGAACTGCAAGATCTAATTTATCTTCTAAAGAAGAATCTGGAAGTGAATATTTCCCTAATGCAATATCTTTCGCTAAAATTAATGCAGAAAGTTCTTTTCCATTAATTTTTAAAATTTCTCTTAACGGATCAGCAATATCAATTTCATGCATTTTTGCTACTCGATCTGCTAAATCAAATGCGATTTTAGGCTCAATTATACCTGAAGAATCAACTAAAGTTGATTTTGCTGCTGCTGCATGCTCAAATATAGAATATGTCTCAGTTGATAAATTTGAATAATAATTTAGGTAATAATCTGGCATTTCAATACCACGAATACGAGAAATTGCGTCATTTTCAGACATTATAGTATAGTATTATTTGCTACTTTGAATTGCTTTTGCTATTTCTTCTAATTTTGTAAGACTTCCTCCTTTCTCAAGGAAAGTTCCAATAACTAATGCATCTGCTCCTGCTCCAACCAAACTTTCTGCAGTTTCAACATCTTTAATTCCACCGCCAACTATCAAAAATCCATTAAATGTATGTCTAACAGTTTTTACCATTTCAGGAGTTACATTGGATTTTGCACCAGATCCTGCTTCTAGATATACAAATCTCATTCCAAGAAACTGTGCTGCTAATGAATATGCAGCAGCAATCTTTGGTTTTTCAAATGGAATTCCTCTAGCAGAACCAACAAACCAAGCCGATGTACCATCTCCTATTACCAAGTAAGCAGTTGGTAATGGTTCCAAACCAAATTTTGCAACACTTGGAGCTGCTAATGCTTGTGCCTGAGTGATAAAATAAGGATTTTCTGAATTCATCAGTGAACTAAATAAAATAGCGTCTGCATCAGGAACAACACCTGTAACATTACCAGGAAACAGGATAATTGGAATTTGTATATTTTGTTTAATACCTTTAACAACTTGAGACATCTCAATCTGATCAGTAGCAGATGAACCGCCTACAAGAATAGCAGAAGCACCAATTTTTTCAACATCTTGAGCTAGTTTACTAGATGCTTCTAAATTTGAAACTTCAGAATCAATTAATACAAACAGTAGTGCATTTTTCTTTTCTAATTCAGATTTTAGGAACGATTCAACTTTTCCGACCATGGTTGTGGTCTGTATATGATACTTTAAAGTTTAATTGGAATAGTGATATACAGTTTTGTATAGCTATGGTAGAGTCTAAAGAATCTAATTTTAACAACATTATGAGTAAAATTATCAAAAAATCACTGTTTACAGAGCGACAAATTGAAATAATTTTAAATCAAAAGGATCTTCTTGAATCAAGTTTTTCCATATCTAAAGGAGCATATTACAGACAAGTAGGTCAATCTAGAGAGAAATTAGTCGCATTATTCTATTCAATCATACTTTTACGCGGTTTAGGAATACTTTTGCCTGATGATATTGATGTGATATCAAAACTTTCAGAACAAATTAGTGTGATTAATGAGAGTGATATCTTTCCTGAAAGAGAAGATGAAGTGATTAGTGTGATAGAGAAGGTAATCAGACAGGCATCAAATATGTGATAGTTGTGATTAGTGTAATGAATAATTAATTGTGATTACTATTGTAAGACTGTGATTGTTAGTGTGTGATTGTTAATCTAAAGTGTGAAATAATATTGGTCAATCACAATAAATCACAATATAGGCATAAAAATTGTGATGTTAGTAGAAATTCCTGATCCTGAAGTGATTTTAGGTGTGATTTTGGCATTTTTGATAGGTTTGGGTGGTTTGTATCTATTCTTCAAAGCACGTCCATTCATAAAATCTAATAGTGATATTGCTGATCCCACTCAAACAGAACGTCTAGAGTATTATGAAAGACAGTTAATTGATATGAAAATACGCCTAGATGCATTAGAAATTCAAGGAGTTGAAGAAAAACCAATTGATCCAAACCTAGACTTGAAACAATTTATGCAAAAATTAGTAGAAAACAACGAGTCTACAAAGGAAGTTGAAGTGATTAAAGAGCCTGAAGTCATTGTTGAAAAACCTGTTTCTGTGCCTAATATTCCA
>CABXPS010000033.1 GCA_902514095.1 uncultured marine group I thaumarchaeote
TCAAAATTATAAAATGATTTACATTCCCAAAGGATTTGCACATGGGTTTCAAACTCTTGAAGATAATACTGAAATCTTTTATCATATGTCCGATTGTTATATGCCTAAATATGCTAATGGTATTGCGTGGAATGATAAATCTATTAACATAAAATGGCCTATAGAAAATCCAATTCTTTCTGATAATGATAAATCGTATAAATTTTTGATATAATTAATAATAATTATTCCAAATGGATATATTTCAATCACTTTTACAATAGTTGTGAATACTATTCCAGTTTTTGCTCCTTGTTTGGGAATTGATACTATGAAGCATCTTACTGATGCTTTAGATATTGGTTGGTTAGGAATGGGTAAAACAACAAAACAATTTGAGGATGATTTATCTAGTTATTTTAATTTAAAAAAACGACATGTATTAGCAACAAATAGTGCTACATCAGCTTTACATCTTGGATTAAAAGTAATGGGAATAAAACCTGGGGATGAAGTAATTACTCCATCCTTTAATTGCATTGCAGATGCACAAGCTATAGGTTGGACTGGTGCTAAAGTTATTCTTTGTGATATAAGAGAGCAAGATTTAGGAATAGATTGTCAAAAAGCTGAAAAATTAATTACAAAAAAAACAAAAGCTATAATTCCATTACATTATGCTGGTATCCCTTGTGATCAAAATGAAGTTTACCAATTAGCAAAAAAATACAATCTTCGAGTGATGGAAGATTGTTGTCATGCTACTGGTACAAAAATTAATGGAAAAAAAATTGGTAGTTATGGTGATATTGCAGTTTTTAGTTTTGATCCAGTTAAAACAATAACTTCTATTGATGGAGGTTGTATTATTTTTAATGACAAAAAAGAAAAAGAAATTTTAGAAAATTTAAGATTATTGGGAATGAATAAGGATACTATTGAACGTTATAACAATAAACGTGCTTGGGTATATGATGTAGTATCTGAAGGATATCGTTATCACATGACAAATATTCTTGCTAGTATTGGTATTTCTCAATTAAAACGATTAGATGAATTTATTCTAAGCAGACAAAAAACTTGTAAATTTTATAATGAATCTTTTAAAAATATTCCCGGTTTAATAATACCTCAAACTAATTATGATGATATTTCTCCATTTATTTACACTTTAAGAATTTTAGATAAAAGACGAGAAAACTTTATTGATCATATGAAAAAATTAAAAATTGATATAGGAATTCATTGGAATCCTATTCATCGTTTTTCATATTTTTCTAAAGTAAAAAAAAGTGATCTTTCAATTACAAATAAAATTGCAGATGATATTTGGCATCCAGAATTCATTGAGAAAAATCTTATGTTTTTAGAAAAACATCCTGATTTTGTGGGTAGTACTAGTGAGGTGGAGCTTTTTACTGGAATATGGAATGAAAATGATACTAGTAAATTTAAAAATATTCAACCTAAAAAAAAATATGAATGGGTTCATCCGCTTGTTGGAACGTTTGAAGAAAAAGTAAAATTTATTTTTAATTTTGGAAAATTTGAATATACATATGCAATTTTTAGAACTAGTGATTTAAAAAAATGTATTATCAAAAAAGAATTTATGACTTGGGAAGTTCCATTAATCCTTAAGATATTAAAATATGGAAATTTAAATGTTGAAAATGGTGTTATGATGTTCAAATACATGGGTGGTAAAACATCTCCTGATCATTATAAAAAATTATTTACTACTACAAAAAATTATTGGGGATATGGTACTTTAGCTAGTCTTTTTCCTTTTATTCCTTTAACATTCCATGTTTTTAATGTAGTAGGACCAAAAATTTTTCTTAAACATTTATTGAAACGTTTTATCAGGGATAATTATAGAGCAGAACGACTTGTTCTTTTAGATATATTTTCAAAATAATTAAAATATTATATTTTAAAATATATTATTTATTCTGAGTAATTTCATTGTATTAATTTTTAAAATACAGTAATAGTTATTATCAAATAATCATTTTAAATGATATGAAAGCTGTCATATTAGCTGGTGGAATGGGAACTAGAATCACTGAAGAAACACAATTTAAACCAAAACCTATGATTGAAATTGGTGGAATGCCATTATTATGGCATATAATGAAAATTTACTCCAGTCATGATATCAATGATTTTGTAATTTGTTGTGGGTATAAGGGATACATGATAAAAGAATATTTTGCAAATTATTTTTTACATATGTCTGATGTAACATTTGATATTAAAAATAATAAAATGAATGTTCATAGAAAGTTTGGAGAACCTTGGAATGTTACATTAGTTGACACTGGTATAGATACTGAAACTGGTGGTAGATTAAAACAAATTAAAGAATATGTCGATGATGAAACTTTCTGTTTTACTTATGGTGATGGTCTTTCAAATGTATCCATTCAACAATTACTTAAATTTCATAATGATAAGAAAACCATTGCAACTGTAACTGCTGTGCAACCATCTGCTAGATTTGGAGCATTAAATATCAAAGAAGATAAAGTTATTTCTTTTAAAGAAAAACCTACTGGTGATGGTAATTGGATTAATGGCGGATATTTTATTTTAGAACCTTCCATTTTTGATTATTTGCATGATGATTCAACTATTTGGGAACATGAACCTATAGAAAATTTAGTTAAAGATAAACAATTATCTGCATATTTGCATTCAGGATTTTGGCAACCAATGGATACTTTAAGAGAAAAAAATAAGTTAGAAAAACTTTGGTCTACTGGAAATGCCCCTTGGAAAGTTTGGTAATACTATGTTTAACATATTATTGACAACCAGTAGAAAATTTTTGTAAACGGAAATTTGCAATGAATAATTCCTATAAAGAAAAAAATTCTAACTTATTTCTTTTGTTAGATAAAATCAAAAAAGAAGGATATTCAAATTCTATTAATAATTTTATAAATAAATATCCTGAATTTGGTTATCGATTTGATAAAGAACAAGGAAGCATGGTATTTAGATCAATTAATGGAAATAATACTAAATGCCTTGTAATAAACAGTGATTTAGGTAATATCCCCGAATTTCTCTCACAACTTTTTGATAAAGTCATTTCTATAGATACTGAGGAAAAAATTTTAATACAAATTGAAAGATTCAAAAATAAAAAAATCAATAATGTTCAATTTGAAATTTTAGAATCTAACTATATGTCAATATTAACAAATGATTTTGATTTAATTGTACTCAATGATATTAAAATTAAAAATTATAATTCAAAAAAAGAAATAGAAAAATATCTGAATAGTATTAAATATCTTTTAAATGAAAAAGGCTGTCTATGTGTAGCTGTACAAAATAAAACTGGAATTAGAGTAATAAATGAAGAAGTAAATAATAATAAATATGTAAATAATTTTAATGGATATAATTCATTGTTACATTCTCTTGGATTAAATATTGATTCCTATTGGGCATTACCGTCACATAATCAAGCTCATTATTCTGGAAAAATTTCTGATGATGTTTCATTAAAATGGTTTTTTCATAATTTTGATAAAAAATTTTTTGTAGATAATAAATTTAAAATTATAGGAAAATTTTTAAAAATACTAAATAAAAAAATGAGAAAATTATTACTAATAAAATTTTGCCCATCATTTTTATTTTATTGTTATAAGGATCAATCGTGTAATACATTAGAATATAAAATACAAAGAGAAACTGGATATGAAAATATTATTCAAAATATTCGTCCAACTAAAATTTTATATTTTTTATTAAATAATTTTGGTAATCCAGAAAAAGTAGTAACGTGTAATCATAAAAAATATGATCTTACTGAAAAAATTTTTGAAATTAATAGAAATCTTTCTGAAATTAAAATTACAGATGAAAAAATAAGTATTGAAAATTGGCTAGATGGAGTTCCTTTAGATAAATCTAATCATGATGATCTAAAATTAACAATGAATTGGTTGAAAACTTTTCAAAATAAAACAAAAAGTGAATTTTTAGATATACATGATATAGAACAAGAAATTGAGCAAGTGAAAAATAAATTGGATTCTATTCCTGAAATGTCTGAAATTCCTTATGAAAATTGGCTAGATGACTATAAACATGAATTCATTGGAAAAAAGATCCAAAAAACTGCAGTTCATGGTGATTTTCAAGTTAGAAATATTCTAGTTGATCATAAAAAATTACAAGTGAATGTTATTGATTGGGATTGGAGATATGAAGAAAAGGGTAATCCAATTTATGATTTTATTTGGTTAGCAACAAATATGATGATGCTATCAAAAATTTTTGAAAAAGAATTTGAATATGGTACTTCTCAAAGTAATGAAATAAAAAAATTAATTACAATTATTGAGGATACCTTAAAAGAACATCTACAGGTTAATTTTGATTTTATTAAATTACAAAAATTTATGATTTTAAGATTTTTAACAATTAGAATTAAACAAGGTGGTAATGGTCATTTGTTATATATTGATATTTTAAAAATTCTCTCTAAAAATACAAATTAATTAGAAGCCTATTTTTATTGTTTGATTTTATTTCTAGAAAGGACTATTAGATACTTAAATTATAATTAATTATGAATATTTCTAAAAATTTTTCTTTAAAAAATAAAATTGCTATTATTACTGGTGGAAATGGTTTACTTGGTAGTACTTATTCATACGGCTTACATGAGGCTGGCGCAAAAATTATAGTTTTAGATAAAAAAATTAATGAAAGCAAATTCTTTGCTTTCATTAAAAAAGAATTTAATACAGATTTAAGTCATAGTAAAAATATTCAATTTATTGAATGTGATATCACTAATAAAAAAAGTGTTGATAATTCATTTAAAAAAATTTCTTTTGATTTGAATAAACTAGAAATACTAATCAATAATGCATCATTAGTTAAACAAGTTGGAACTGATAAATTAGATTCAACATATATTCCTTTTTTAAAAATGAAAAAAGAAGAATGGGAAGAATATTTTTCTGTTGATTTAACTGGAACACTTCATTTATGTCAAAAAGTAATTCCATATATGCAAAAAAATTCAGGGGGTTCAATTATTAATATTTCCTCAACATATGGGATACTATCACCTGATCAGAGAATTTATTCTTCTTTGTCTGAAAAAAATTCAGAAGATATTGAAAAACCCATTGGATATTCTGTAAGTAAATCTGGTATTTTGAATTTAACTCGATTTTTGGCCACAAAATTTGCATCTCAAAATATTCGAGTAAACACTCTCACATTAGGTGGAGTTTATGCAAATAATCCTAAACAATTTGTTAAAGAATATTCTTCAAAAACCCCGTTAGGACGTATGGCTGATAAGTCTGAATATATTGGACCTATGATATTTTTAGCATCAAATGCATCATCGTATATGACTGGTTCAAATTTGATAGTTGATGGTGGATGGAGCGCTTGGTAATTATACAGGACAACAACTTTTTTGACTACTATGAATAAATTCCAAATTTCAAAAAATAAATTTGTTGGAGATAACCAACCTCCATTTATTATTGCAGAAATTGGAAATAATCATAATGGTGATATTAATATTGCATTTGAATTAATAAAAAAAGCAAAAGAAATAGGTGTTGATGCAGTCAAATTTCAAATTAAGGATATTGAATCTTCTTTTTCTAAAGAATTACTTGATTCTCCTTATTTAAAATCAAATTCTTTTGGAAAAACTTATCGTGAACACAAGGAAGCTCTTGAATTCTCAAAAGAAGAATTAATTTTAATTTATGATTATGCAAAAAAATTAGATATCATTTGTTTTTCTACTCCTTTTGATATTAATTCTGTTGATTTATTAGAAGAACTTGAAAATCCAATTTATAAAATTTCATCATTTCATGTAACTGATATTAAATTAATTGAAAGAATTTGTGAAACTAAAAAACCTATAATTATTTCTTCAGGAATGTCTACTATTGAAGAACTTGATATTGCTATGGATTTAATTAAAAAAAATACTTCTAATTTTGTTTTATTACACTGTGTCTCGTGTTATCCTACTGATGATGAAGATGTAAATTTACATGTAATTCCAACACTGAAAAATAAATATGATTGCATTGTTGGTTATTCAGGACATGAACGAGGTATAGCATTATCAGTTGCATCAATTGCATTAGGTGCACGTGTAATTGAAAGACATTTTACTTTAGATCGTACAATGAAAGGTCCAGATCATGCATCATCAATAGAGGTCTCAGGTATGAGTCAAATTATTGAACGTTCTCAAAGAATGTTTAAGGCTCTAGGATCATCTGAGAAAAAAGTTTTTGATTGTGAATTATCTAATCGTAAAAAATTTAGAGGCTATTGAAATTTATATTTTAAAATCAAGTCTGCAACATCTCGAAAAACTCCTTGACCACCATTTAATTTTGAAATATATTTTGAAATTTCTTTAATCTCTAGAAT
>CABXPS010000034.1 GCA_902514095.1 uncultured marine group I thaumarchaeote
ATTATAAGCTATTTTTATCAAAATACGATATTGAGTATGAAAAAATACATCGCCAAACGTGCAGCTACAATGTTTGGCGTATTACTGATTACATTGCTAATTACAATAATGCTTGTTGGTTCCAACATGGATACAATTCTCAAACAAGGAGTTGTGTTTCAAGTTAGATCAGAAATTACTGAAAATCCAGCAATAGTTGAAAGTTTTTCATCAGTGCAAGAATTTGAAGCATTTATTGAAAATCAAACAGAGCAACGGATAAAAAATTTAGGATTAGATGAGCCATGGTATTCTCCTCAGAGAATTGGATTGACAATGTATAAAATAATTTTATTAGATTTTGGACATGCTACTTTTCTAACAAGTGATTTAGGTTCATCAGATGTAAAAGATATTATTTTTGAAAAACTTCCAAGAACAATTTTATTATTTACTACTGCAACAATTTTAATTTCTATAGTAGGAATTTTTGTTGGAGCGTTATCTGCAAGTAAGATTGGGTCCACAATAGATAGAATCACATCTAGTTTTGCAATTATTAGTTCAAGTTTCCCAGTTTGGTGGATTGGAATGTTAATGATATTTTTATTTGCATTTACATATCAAATTTTTCCAGCAAGGGCAACTCCAGACATTCCAGCATCAAGTCCAGAATACTTTGGAGCTTTACTGTACCACATGACATTGCCATTAATTACAATTGTAATGATAGGATTTGGTTCTTGGGCATATTTGGTTAGAAACTTTATGGTAGGAATTATGCAAGAAGATTTCATTGTTGCAAAAAAAGCAATTGGAATTAAACAAAGCAGAATTACATACACACATGCACTAAAAAATGCAGCACCACCAATTATTACAATTTTAGCACTGAGTCTATCAGGCTCACTAGGAGGAGCAATAATTACAGAAGCTGTATTTGATTGGCCAGGCATGGGAAGATTGTATTTTGAGGCAATTACAGTCATGGATTTACCAGTAATTATTGGTGCAACTTACATTCTCACAGTATTTTTCCTAGTGAGCATATTCATTGCAGATTTACTTTATGGTTATTTTGATCCTAGAATTAGGACTAACACGGAGTAATCAAAATGAGTAGTATAACAACTCAAGATATTAAAAAAGAATTTTTTAAAAGCAAGATGGGAATTGCGGGGATTGCAATTCTTACAATTTTAATTTTAACATCATTAATTACAATAATTGTAATTCCAGTAGAAACTTTTCAAGAATGGAATAATCCGGGGAGTTGGATTACATATCCAAAAACTGCAATTCCAATTTGGGTAAATTTTTTATCATTTGAAAAACTTCCAGAACATAAAATTTTAACAGAGCCAAATATTCAAAAGATATCAAATAATGAAATAAATTTATCATCATATCAATTTGGCATAAATTTAGATTATGATGAATTTCCAAATGATTTTATTTATTCATACTCATCAGAATACTCAAATTCACCACTACTTCAAATGTCAGTAATTAGACCAGATGGAATTAAATTAGAATTGATTTCAACCTCACTTCCATATTCTAATGTAAAAATAATTCATGAAGATAGGATATTTTCAACAGATGCTATAATTAAGAAAAAAATAATGCTACAATCAGAAGTATTTGATTTTAAAATAGAAAATTTATCTACAGAAGATATTATTTTTTCAAAAACGACATCAAATGAACCACTAAAAGGAAATTATGTATTTTTAATTGATTTGTATGGAATAGAAAATAAAAATGAAATTATTGAATCAAATCTAATCATAGGAGGCAAAGCCTTTGGCATAATGGGTACAGATGAATTAAGAAGAGATTTAGCCATTGGATTATTGTGGGGAACGCCTCTGGCATTATTCATAGGTCTTGTAGTATCAATTGCATCAGTAATAATGGGATTGATGTACGGAGTTTATGCAGGGTTTAAGGGTAAAAAAACAGATGAAACAATGATGAGATTTAATGATGTCATCTATGCATTACCGGCACTACCATTCCTCATAATACTCTCAGTAACCATTAGCAATAGCATATTTGTAATGGTAGGATTTTTAATGATTTTTGGATGGGTAGGGATTGCAAAAGTTGCAAGAAGTATGTCATTACAAATCAAAACTAGAGGATATGTTGAGGCTGCAACAATGATGGGTCAAAGAGATTCAAAAATGATTCTCAAACATATTTTGCCACAATTACTTCCATATGCGTTTGCAAGTGTTGCAATATCAGTGCCAGCAGCAATAACTACAGAAGCAGGGTTAAGTTTTCTAGGACTAGGAGATCCGTCATTTCCAACATGGGGTCAAATTTTACACGATGCTAACACATTTGGTGCAGCAGCAAGAGGATTATGGTGGTGGATAGTACCACCAGGAATTATGATTGCAATTACTGGTCTTGCATTTGTGTTTATTGGGAATGCATTAGATGCAATTGTTAATCCAAAGTTAAAACGATAATAAAACTAGAGTTCAAATTTTCGAATTAATTCAATAGCACCATCATTCAATTTTATAGAATAACATGATGAATTATCCACATTGATTTCTGCCAATTTATTAGCAAATACTTTTTTGCTGTGACCGCCGTAAGATGCATTATCTGATTCATCAAAACAAATAGTCATTTGTTTCATGTTTAGTTTATTTTTTAAAAGAAATGCAATAAACTTTTGATAATTATCAGTATTAACCCAGTCTATTTTTTTCTCTTCACTTATTCCAATCCATATCTCAATAGAATTTTGATATAGCACTTTTTGTCTTAATTCTTCTAAAGCCATTTTTTACCTAGAAATCGGCTCTTTGCATTTTTGAACCACATCTAGGGCAAGCACCACCATTGTGCTTATTCCTGCAAACAAGACACACATACTTAACACTGGCACTATCATTTTGACCGCCACTTCCAAAGAAGCCACCGCCGCCGCCACTAGATCTTCCACCAAAGTTACCCATTTGTCCCATTTGTTTTCTCCTCATATACATAGGAAGTATAATGAATATTGCCATTACTAATCCAATGCTGATAAACCAAGGCACACCAAGATAACCTAGAACAATTTGTAAACCAATACTAAATACAAGAGATGCACCTAGAAAAATATAATATTTTTTAAGTTGAGGATTCAAACCAAATAAAGTTCTCAAAAAAAGGTTATAAAGCTTTGTCAGAATTATTCAATTCTATATGAAGAATGTCTAGAAATTAATTAATTTCTAGTGGAATTGGATTACCACCACTATCCCATGCAAAAATTGAATCATCATCATCATAGGGAGATTTGATAATTAAAGAAACTAAACCAAAAAAATTATTCAAATCAGTTACAGATGGTTTAGCTGAACCAACAGGATGGGAATGTACAATTCCAATGTAGCTATTATCAAAAGGTAAAAACGAATGTGGGAATCCAGCAAAAGTAGGCCCAGTAAAATTAAATGGTGGAATAGCAAGTCCATCTATTTTTATCTCACCACTTCGAGATTTTCCCTTTAAAATTAAAATTCCTTCATTAGGGTGCTTCATCTTACAAAAAGTAACAATACTATCCAATACAGTTTTTTCAAGTAAAACTTTACGCTCAATTATTTTCTTTTTAAAAAGCACAAAAACACTTCAATTACTTAGTAAATTAGTTTTAAGATGAAGATATAGAATATTTAGTATTAGAAAATGATTGTAATTTATCTTCAATTTCAGATGTAATCTGATGAATTTTAGAATTTATTTCATTAATTTCAGATAAAATTGTTTTAGATTTTAGATTGGCATCATCTTCAGAATCATTATTTTTAGAAAATTCACTTTCCAATGAATCCAAATTCTGAACTTTTAAATCACTTAGATCATTTTTCATAGAATTAAAAATATCAGTATAATCAGATATCTTTTGGATAAATCCATCCAAGGATTTTTCAGTTTCAGTCAATTGGGATAAAGTCTTTTCAGTATCTTTTACAGATATAGCACCAGAAGAAATTCCTTTTTTAATATTTTCTAAAATTAGAATAACAGTATCAGAGTTTGCAGGAATAAGGGCATCAAAAGGATTTTTGACCAAAGTAGATAAAATACGATCTTGATCCTTATCCAATGAAGATGCATACGCATATCGACCAAGAGGACGGGAGATTTTTGTAAATTGAGTATCAATTTCAGATTTTATCTTAGATTTTTGATTAGTAAATTCATTTAATTTATTTTCCAAAGCCACATATTTTTTAAAATCATCTGAAGAATGAATTTCATCTATAGAATTCTTCAACATAATTTTCTTATCTTTAATTGATTCCAAATTATCCAGTATCTCTACATTTCTTTTTGTTTTATCAGCATGTTCTTGATTAAGAGATTTAATTTTATTCAACATTTCATTAATTTCATCAAATGCCAACTGATTAGATTCAAAATGTTTTAAAAGTTTTGAAATATTAGCAGAATTTTCATTCATAATTTTAAGATTACCAGTTAATTGGTTTGCATATTTTTTTGCAAAAATATGAATCACTCTAGTTTGTCTTCCTAAAACATCACCGACTTTTTTAAGAACTTGATTCAAAAAATAATCTAATTTTTTTGCATCATCGAGTGTTGAAACTTGCATTAAATTTTTGACATCTTTTTTTAAAATATCAATTACCTGTTGTTTACCTCTAACTACAATTATAGCTAAATGTTTATCAATGTCATCGATTTTCAAATCATCTTTTTCAAGGACAATACCAATTTTCATTAATTCATCAATAAGTGGGGCAGTATTATTTCTCAAATTTTTTATTTCAGAAAGAGTTTGAGATTCTCTTAATTTACTCAAATCATCTATTATTTTTGGAACCTCAGAAAGAGAAATATTTTGATGTACAGGTTTACGTTCAACATATTCGTCTACCTGTTTTTTTTTACCCCACCCAAAGACCATTTTATGATATTATGCTTAAGGGATTAAAAATGATTCTTCATTGTATTGCCACTTTTGGCTAATTATGACCAGATTTGTGCCTAATATTTTTGAAAATTATACATACTAGAAAAATCTTCGATCAGATCTTATGAAAATTCGAAAGAGTCGTATTCATTTGCTCATCTTATTGTTTGCCGTATCCTCACTTCTCGTTCATTCCCCACCTCAGGCGTTTGCGGAGGAAGAAGGTGTAATTGCGACAATAACTGTAGGGGAGGTCCCCAGTAGTATAGCGTTTGATTCCGAAAACAATAGAATGTATGTTACAAATTACAGTGATGATACAGTTTCAGTAATCAACACTGCAGATAATTTAGTAATTGCAACTGTAACCATAGGCAATACTCCCAATGGTATAGCGTTTGATTCCGAAAACAATAGAATGTATTATTCACTTGGTAACTGGCTTGCGGATATAACGAAAAGGATAAGGTTCATCGACACCGCAGATCATTCAGTCTCTGCAAATATAGCCACAGCAGAACCAATAGCCTGGGGTATAGCGTTTGATTCAAAAAACGATAGAATGTATGTTGTAAATTGGAACGGAGCGAGTTGCTGCACCCCTGACAACTCTTCAGTTTCAGTAATCAACACTGCAACCAATCGTTTAATTGCAAATATACCAGTAGGGGACAAATCTTATGAAATAGCGTTTGATTCAGCAAATGATAGAATGTATGTTACAAATTACAATGATGATACAGTTTCAGTGATTAGTACTGCAACTAATTCAGTAATTGCAACTGTATCAGTAGGAGAATACCCTTACGGAATAGCGTTTGATTCCGAAAACAATAGAATGTATGTTACAAATTCGGTTGATGATACAGTTTCAGTGATTAGTACTGCAACTAATTCAGTAATTGCAACTGTATCAGTAGGAGATAGACCTATGGGAATGGCGTTTGATCCAGTAAACAATAGAATGTATGTTACAAATCAGATTGATGATACAGTTTCAGTGATTTCTACTGCAACTAATTCAGTAATTGATACTATATCAGTAGGAAATACTCCTCAGGGAATTGCGTTTGATCCAGTAAACAATAGAATGTATGTGCTAAACCGGAGTGATGATACAGTTTCAGTGATCGGTACATTAACAGACACGGACACAGACACAGAGAAAAAGAGCAGTTCAGTTTGTTATGACTGTGAGGCACCAAAACTAACCAAAGTTGAAGTCCACGTTTCTTCTAGTCCATTTGATTATGTTTGGCATTTTGATCAAAAATCTCCATACCCAATGTTTGATGATGACATCACTCCGATAATTGCAGACCCTGGAGATGAAGTCCAAATTATTTTAGAACTGACAGATAACAGAACATTGGAGAGAATTGCAGACA
>CABXPS010000035.1 GCA_902514095.1 uncultured marine group I thaumarchaeote
AATCCTCCAGGTAAAATTATAGCATCAAGGTTTTCTGGAAGAGGTTTATCGTGCCAACAATATTGAGTATTCAGATTAAAGACGTCAGATAATACATGATACATATCGCGATCGCAGTTACTTCCTGGAAAAACTACAACCCCAACATTCACAATTATTTTTAGAAGAAGAGTTATTTAATTTGAGCCCAACTAAATACAATTTTTAAGTCAACGTCTAGATGATGCCTTCCTGTCAAAAATCAGAGAGACTATACAAAAATATCATTACTACATAATGTGAAAAAATAGTGCAATGTGTAGCAATTATTCTAAAGAAAAAAAATATCAGTTGGATAATAGTTAAAGACTACAATTAGATAGGCTTAACAAAATTTCTAAGAAGTAAAATTTTGAATAATTCAACTATGAAAAATATTGAATCAAGTTAAACATCAAAAACATCGATTGTAACTACACTGACCATAGGATTGTAAATACGTAATTCATCACAAATTTCTTTAACCTTTGATTGTGCAGATTCTTTATCATTTTCAGTAATTGTAAATTTTAACATTTTTGCAGTATTAATGTTAGATACATTTTGATGAGTTCCTTTTAGGACCAAATCATTCAAAATTGTTTTTCCCTCTGGGTCACTAATTCCAGGTTTATTTTCTATTGTAACATGGACACTATAATCAGCCATAGTGATCAATAAATTAAAACAGAGGTTAATCTATCTTCCGAATAATTTTATTAGATATTACAATAATCCACTTTGTTTCAAAAAGTCTTTTAATTTTTTAGTATTTACAGTATCACGTTTATCATCTTGATCAATTGGAAAAAGATTTACTCAAATTAATATCAAATTATGAGGTCCAAGATCTTTAGTATTTTCAATTTTCAAATCATCTAAATCAGACTATCAGTTTAAAAACTTCAAATATTGTGCACAAACAAATTTTCAGATATCCATTCTAAAGTATTTGATTTAGTAATTTAGATTTCCACGTACAAAATTAGGGTTAGATAGTTATACCAGAATAATTGAACTGAATATAACATGGCAAGAAAAGAAAGGATGAGATATTGGAAAATTACTGCAGAAGAGACAGATAATTTTGATTATGATGAAAGTAAATTACTAAATTGGGAAATCAAATGCATAAGAGAACCTGAAGAGGAAGCACATTTTATCGGAGTTTTCATGTATAGAAATGGAACTGCATATGATTATGAATCAGTAAAAGGAATATGTTATTTTTACAACAACATAGATAGAAAAGAACTTCCAGAAATTACCAAATTTCTTCAAAATAAATTTGGAGGTAAAGAAATGGAGAAAGGAGATAGAATACTTTTGAAAGGTTCAGATGAAATCTATTCAAGTAAAGATATAGGATCATTAGCAAAAGAAATGGAAACTAAATTTAACACTAAAGCAATCATATCTTTAGAATTTGAAGATATTTCAGCTGAAGCACTTAAAGAAGTAGGCTTACCAGAAGCAAAACTATTACCAATTCCAAAGTAGAAAAATTCTTCCAAAAAATATACATTTTCATATATCATCAGGTGACATGATACCAGATGTCAGATTTAGAAAGTGTCAACAAACATCTTGAAGAATTAAGAAAAAGGTTACTTCGAATTGTTTTAGTAATTGGAGTAATTACAATGATTCTTCTAACTTGTCATGCAGAACCAATAGAGATAGGAGAAGTTACATTATACTATCCACTGCTAGAGCCTCAAAACAATATTGCAGCTCAAATTACTAATCATATGAAACAAAATTTAGTACCAGAAGGAGTCCAATTAATTCAAACAGCTCCAGGTCAAGCTTTCTTTGCTCAATTGTATGTTTCAGCTCTTGTAGGAATGGTAATTGGAATGCCAGTTATTATCAGAGAGTTTGTAGGATTTATCAAACCAGCATTAAAGGAAAATGAAATTAATGTAAGCAGAAATATTTCATTACCGGCTTTAGGATTATTTATTGCAGGTTGTGTATTTTCATATAATGTTGTAATTCCATTTATTTTAGAATTTTTATATAGATACGGGGAATCAGCTGGATTAGTTACATTCCTAAATGTAATGGAGTTTGTAACTTTTGTATTACAATTTTTATTGGCATTTGGTTTTTCATTTCAACTTCCACTGATAATGTATGCAATATCAATGTCAGAAATGGTAGATAGTGATTTTTGGAGAAAAAATGCCAGATATGCAATTGTGATCATTATAATTTTTGGTGCAATTATTACTCCAGATGGAACAGGGGTAACAATGATGTTAGTTGCAGGGCCAATGATAGGATTGTATTTTGTAGGCATGTTATTCATCGAGCGTAAACAACGTAAAAAGTTGAACACTTAAATCTGAAATCAAAAAACTAGGAGTACAATGCTTGGAAGTACTGAAATTATAGTTTTAGTTGTAGTAATTGGTGTACTAATTTTTGGTGCAAAAAAAATTCCAGAACTTGCCAAAACATTTGGCAAAGCCAAGGGAGAATTTGAAAAAGGAAAAATTGAGGGAGATAAAGAATTAAAAGATTTCAAAGGTGAAATAGACAGTATTTCTAAAGATAAAGAAACAAAATCAGATTAATTTTCACATAAAATAGTCAAATCATTCAATAAATTAGAATAATTTTCAATTAATTTTGATTTGTCAAGCACTTTTGGAATTTTCATCAATCCAGTTAATTTCAAATCCACATCAATCAAAATTTTAGTGCCTTCAGGAATTTCAACAAATTCCTGTTTGATGTGACTTCCCTTAGATTTTCCGCCAATTACATAAACCTCATGTAAAACAAATGGAGTTGCAACATGTTTAGACATTAGTACCAATTCCAAATCACCTAATTTCAGATGTTCTTCAACTACTGCAGTATTACCCCTAACTGAACGAATTCGAATGGACGGAAAATATTGAGGGATTAATTTTTCATAATCATCATAATTTGAAAAAATCTTAAAAACATCTTTTCGTTTTGCATGAATTATTTTTTCTAAAGAAAATGCAGTCAAGGGTATTTTAGAAACTACCCCAACGTGGGTATAAATCATGATCTATATCAAATTGGTCTAAACATTTTCCAACTCCATGATTTACAATATCATCTATTGTTTTTGGTTTTGTATAAAATTCTGTAACAGGTGGTAAAATAATCACACCTAATCTAGAGAGCTTCAACATATTTTCTAAATGAATTGCAGACAAAGGAGTTTCTCTAACCATTAAAATTAATTTTCTGTCTTCTTTTATTGTGACACCAGCAGATCTTGCAACAAGAGTATCATCATATCCATTTGCAATTGCAGACAATGTCTTCATACTGCATGGAGCAACTATCATACCATTAATTCTATGAGTTCCACTAGAAACACTTGCAGCCATATTTTTTTCATCAGAAATATTTGTAGCCAGAGATTTTACATATTCAGAAGTATAATCCGTTTCCATGGAAATACATTTTTCCCCCCATTCAGACATTACCAAATGAGTTTCAATGTTTAATTTTTTTAATGTTTCAAGCATTCTAATACCATAGATTACACCAGTACTACCAGTAATTCCAATAATTAATTTCATTGATTATTCTGGAAAATAGTAGTATTTAGAATGGACTTTTGATTAAAATTATGATATAACATTTTCCAGTACCTCCTCATCATACGTATGATAATTATCAGATAAATAGTATGATTATTAGGCATAAATTACAGAATAGAAAAAAAGATTTTCAAGTAAACCAATTGGGAGTAATCTTGGATCGATACTAGATTTAACCAATTACTTTGAATATTTTTTTTATAGAAATTAAGCCTGTAAATTCTAAAAAAAGATATGCCAATAACTTCACATGGTTTGAAATTCTATCAAAAACGATGTGTATTAATTGTAAACAAGAAGAATCCCAGCCTATTTCAAAAATAAATTTTTAAAATAAAATAACAACAAAATCACACATCTTCAGAAACATCATGTTCTAAAGATTCAGCAGATTCTTTTTCTAATTTTCTACGTTTTAGCCATAATGAAATACCTCCTGCAAGCATAGCAGTAAGTAAAATTACACCTGCCATTTGAAGCTCAAAAGAGTAAAACATGATTTTCCAGAGACACCAATTAAAAAAAACATTGTGGTCAATTACGATCTAACAAATCAAAATTTTACATATATTAGATGCCAATATTTAGGCATAATATGATCAAAAGTTCTGAGATCAAGAAGATAGTTAATGATTATTCAGATGTAAAAATAGGGGCACTAGGAAGTCATTCTGCCTTAGAGATTATGGATGGTGCAAAAGATGAAAATTTTGAAACAACTGTTTTTTGTCAAAAAGGCAGAGAAGGACCGTATCAAAGATTTAACAGAATTGCGGATCAAATAGTAATTTTAAATAAATTCAAAGATATGGCATCTGCAAAAAATCAAAAAATGTTAAGGGATTCAAATACAATAATAGTTCCACATAGATCCCTCACAGTCTATTTGGGGTACAAAACAATTGAAGATTCATTTAAAGTTCCAATTTTTGGAAATAGAAAACTATTCCAAGCTGAAGAAAGAACTGCAAAAAAAGGGCAGTACTACTTGTTAGAAAAAGCCAGAATAAAATATCCAAAATTATTCAAAGATCCTAAAAGAATCAACAAACCATGTATTGTAAAAGTTCAAGAAAAAAAGAGACCCTTAGAGCGAGCATTTTTTACAGTATCATCATACAAGGACTATAAAGAAAAATCAGAAGCAAAAATCAAACAAGGAATAATTGCAAGAAAGGATTTAGAAAAAGCAAGCATTGAAGAATTAGCAATAGGAACATACATGAATTTTAATTTCTTCCATACACCCATTTCAAAACAAGTAGATTTTATTGGAATTGAAAGAAGACTTCAAACAAATATTCATGATTATAATGCATTGCCAGCAAAAGAACAATTAGAAATGGATATTGATTTACAAAATATTGAGGTGGGTCATACTCCGGCAAGTATTAGAGAGTCATTACTTGAAAAAGTGATCAAAATGGGAGACAAATTTGTGGCAGCTGTCAAAAAAGAATATGCACCAGGCATAATTGGACCATTTTCACTTCAAAGTGTAATTACAAAAGATTTGGAATTAATTGTATATGATGTATCACTACGAGTTCCAGGAAATCCAATAGTTGCAACAACTAGTCCATATACAAAATATCAATATGGTCAAACATTTGGAGTCGGAAGAAGAATTGCGATGGAAATTAAACGAGCACAAGAAGAAGATAGATTAGATGAAATAGTTACATAAATTTTAAAAAAAAATATAATTTAGTAAGGAAGAAAGAGGCGAAGCCCACTAAATTGCAGAACATTAAGAGATTTCCTCTTGTGGTCAGTCGTCTAAACGCCTGATTGCCTTTTTCGTTCTGCGGGGCTACGCACGTTATTCATTAGTTTTTTGAACTAACGACATCAAATAGTATAAGACATACAACTATTTAATATTATTATGTAATTATTTTAATAAATAATTAATTTTATCTAATTTTTACATAATAATAAAAATAAAATTAAGAAAATGTATGGAAAAACATATTTTCAATGTACAAAAGACAAAGATCGTTAATTGGTTGCGCTGGAGTACTACGCCCGTTCTAAAAATTAATTCTCGACTATTATTTAGAATCGCTTTCTAATTGCAACTACAACTACAGCTGGAACTCCAAGATACATTCCAATGTTTAACATTATTACTGAAATTCCAATTCCTAATACTTCTGATTCTGATTCAGCATTCTCCATTAAGGACAAGCTGGAAATCATTGGAGTGATTGCAAGCTTTACTGCCTCTTTGAAGTATGGGTTTTCACGCTCATAATCGGCAATTATTGGTGAAAATGAGTAGTAAATGTCATTGAATGTTCCCATAAATGCAGTTCCAGATTCTGTGTTTAGTAATTGATTATCTCGTAACTCTCTGAGTTGTTGAACCTCTAATGCCATTTCAGAACCATATGTTGCAGTAGCTATAAGACAACCGCCACCTTTTTTCTTATCAGATTTTTCACTTTGAGTAGTATCAACTTCACATATACCATTTTTTTCAATTGTACCAACACCACAATTTGGGTTTACATTTGAAATTGGATTAACAGCAAAATTTTCAGTTACACCAGATTCATCTGCAGATGTAATTTCAGAAAATGAATCCCCATCAATTTCAAGATTAGTTATAATATCAAACTCTCCCATT
>CABXPS010000036.1 GCA_902514095.1 uncultured marine group I thaumarchaeote
GACATTGATGTAAATCCAGAAACATATGAAGTAAAAGTTGATGGAAAAATTACTACAACTGATCCTGCAACAAAATTATCTTTAGGTCGATTATATCATTTATTTTAGAAATATCTTCGAAAGTACTTGAAATATCTGTTTTATTATTTTAAAATAATTTTATCAGTGATTATTTCACATTTTTATCGAGGCCTAAAATTTCTTGTATATAAAATTTAATGACCCTAAAATCCTTAAATAGATAATACCATTACTTTTCCTAGTGTCCAAAACTAGATCTGCCTATGTGTTTTCACTTTTAGCTATACTTGCGATCATTACTGTTTCTGGTATTCCTCAATCTGTTTATGCAGCAGGTGAAATTTCTCAAGGTTTTGCCGTTGGAGAGGCCTTACCAGAATGGATTGGTTGGGCTATTGTAGTTGGTCTAGGAATGGTATTTGCTGTAATTATTACAATTGAAGTAAAAATTGAAGAAAAATATCTTGGTGTTAGTCAAACCTCTGAAATGTTTAACACAGCAGGAAGAACTATCAAAACTGGTCTTACTGCAGCAGCAATTGTTTCAGCATGGACATGGGCAGCAACATTACTACAATCATCCACTGTAGCATATCAATATGGTATCAGTGGTCCATTTTGGTACGCAGCAGGCGCATCAATTCAGGTTCTATTATTCGGAATTTTAGCTATTGAATTAAAACGAAAAGCACCAAACGCACACACTTTCTTAGAAATTATTCGTGCAAGATATGGTAACGGTTCTCACAAAATATTCTTAATATTTGCATTAATGACTAACATGATTGTAACTGCAATGCTTCTACTTGGTGGTTCAGCAGTTGTTAATGGATTAACTGGAATGGATATTTCACTAGCCGCTTTCTTAATTCCAATTGGTGTTATGATTTACACTTTAGTTGGAGGATTAAAAGCAACTTTCGTTGCAGATTATATGCACACTATTATCATATTCGTTACAATATTGACATTTGTTTCAGCAGTCTACATCAATACTGACATTACTGGTGGTATTGACGGAATGTATGATAAATTAGTAAAAGCAGCCGAAATAAGACCGATTGAAGGTAATGCTGCAGGAGCATTCTTGACTATGGCATCTGCTGGTGGTTTGATGTTTGGTATCATTAACATAGTTGGTAACTTTGGAACTGTCTTTGTGGATCAGGCATATTGGCAACGAGCAATTGCTGCCAAACCATCATCAACTGTAAAAGGTTTCTTACTTGGTGGACTTTGTTGGTTTGCAATTCCATTCACACTTGCAACTACGATGGGTCTGACGGCGGTTGCGCTTGATGTAGATATTACAATGCAACAAGCTCAAATGGGCTTAGTAGTTCCAGCAGCAGCAACTGCACTAATGGGTGAAATTGGAGCAATTATGGTATTAACAATGTTATTCATGGCAGTAACTTCAGCAGGATCTGCAGAATTAATCGCAGTATCCTCAATAGTAACTTATGATCTGTATAGAACTTACAGTAATCCGAATGCTACAGGTAAACAACTTGTTAAAGTATCCAGGGCGACAATTGTTGCGTTTGGGCTTGGTATGGGTGGTCTAGCTGTAGTACTACTTAGCATGGGTCTAAGTCTTGGATTCGTCTACTTAGCAATGGGTATCTTGATTGGTTCAGCAGTAGTTCCAATCGCACTTACGATATTGTGGTCCAAAACCAACAAAGTTGCGGCAACAGCGGGAGCGGTTATTGGATTGTTATGTTCAACAGCTGTATGGGTGATGACAGCATCTGGTGCAGGTGGTTTTGTCGAATCAGGTGGTGTTATTGACTTAGCTAGCCTTGGTAACAATTACGCTATGCTATTTGCAAATATTACAGCAATTCTTTCTGGTGGTATAATTGCAATAATTGGAAGTCTTGCAGCAGGCAAGACATTTGATTGGAATGATCTCAAAGAGAAAATTACTCTTGTCGAAATCACTACAGAACAACAAACAGAAGACGAAGAGACATTGAAGAAAGCCTTCAGATTTAGTGTTAGAGGTGGAGGTGCAATGGCTTTGATACTAATCATTGTATGGCCAATGCCATTAATTGCATCAGGATATGTATTTGAAATTGGTGCTTACGCTGTCTGGGTAGCAATATCAGTGATATGGGTATCACTTGCATCAGCAATTATCATATTCTTGCCAATAATTGAAGCAAGAAAAGGAATCGCACAAGTCTTTAGTGGAAAGAAAGTAGAAGGAGCATAATGACCTCTTGTACTGGGTGCAATGTTGCACTGGGCTTTAAGAAATACAATTTTCAAAAACAATGGCGAATTCCTGGATATTTTTGTAAAGAATGTATGAAAAAAGTTGGTCAGGACTTTGATGATCATGGTAGAATTACTCTACCTAAAAGATCATGTGACTCATGTCATCAAGATTTTTTCTTCTTAACTACTACATGGCAAAACAAAAAACGTCATCGTTGTTGTGATGTTTGTAAAGATATTGTAGATATTGAAGCAACTTCTGCTAAATATGAAAAAGAACCTTATTTTCCACCACCACCAGCTAGAGTTCCAATAATGATGGCTATTTTTGCAGGTTTTGGTGTATTGTTAATGATTATTGGACTTGCATATGTTGTACTTGTTGCGCCAACACAGGAGGCTAACATATTACACATTATTGTTGGAAGTTGTATGACTGGTGGTGGATTTATGCTGGCAAGAAAGATGGTTAAAGTTAGAAATATTGTATTAGGTAAGATATCAAATTCTTAAAAATAGTATTAATTTTTAAATCCTATAACGTTTAAAATAATACTATGAGAACAAGTGATCCGAAGTATAGAAAATACATGTTTGCTTTAATGGGTATATGTGCTGCAATTATTGTACTAGTAAATATGCCAAAATAAATTTAATTAAAAATTTATTATTTTTTGATTGATTCTAAAGAATGTCCACGATTAGTAATCATTTGTGTAACTGCTCCAATTGTATAATCAAGTCCATGTTCTTCTTCAAAATGATCTCTTAATTTTTTAATTAAATCTATAGTTAATTCTTCATCTAAAACTAAATCACATTCATACCCATAATCATTACATCGTAATTTAATTGTCATAAATTTCGAAGTTAGGTTAAGCTATAAAAACTGTGGACATCAGTTTTTCTACAATATCACTAATAAGCTCTAATGATAATTTGATAGTAAATGAAAGGACTGGAATTTATTTTTCTTGGTGTTGGTTCTGTCCTTGGGGCTTATTTGAGATACAAGATTACTGAATCTCCATTACTTTTCAATACAATACCTGTTAACGTTTTGATGGTTAATGTTGTTGGAGCTTTTATTCTTGGAATATTTATTGTACTTTCCCAACAATGGCATCTTGATGGAAAATATTCTTTATTTGCTGCTGTAGGTTTTTGTGGCTCACTAACTACCATGTCTGCATTTGCACTTGATTCTAGTAATTTACTTGAAAATAATCAATATACTGCACTAGTAGTGAATATTTTTGCTAATGTAGGATTATCTATTGCAGCTTTGATTGGAGGTAAATCCTTAATGAGTGCAATTATTAATAATTAATTGAAAATGGTCTATTCATATCAAGTAATTAAATTCCAAACCATTTCCTTTGTTCAGGGAGTTCATTGGTCTCAATCAGTTGGTGATAAAGGAATTCTTTACAAATCCCTTAAAGATCCATTTTCAAAACTTCTTGTACAATTATCAAATGGTTCAAAAAAATTATATCATGTTCCAAAAGATAGGACAGTTATTGTAACTAATGATACTATACATTTTCTAGGCGAATCAGCTTAATTATTATTTTCAATAATGAGATATACCAAATTGAATTTATATCACTAATTTAGTGCTAAAATATTGTTAGAATTAAACAAAAAAGTATTTGGTAATATTATGACTCAAGAAATTATTGGTGCAGAGCCATCTATTATTGAAATGAAAACTATTTTTGAAAAAAGAACTTTTAATTTTAATTGCAAATTTGGAATCAACTTCAAAAGAAAATTTAGATAATATTGTAAAACAACAAAAAATTTGTGAAAAACATGTCAACACTCGACCTGGTGCAATGGCTTTGAATCAAAGTAAAATTGAGATGTTTAATGAGTATAATAATAAATATCTTGAAAAAATTAAAGAAAAATTAACTATTTTTTAGAATCATCTGATGGTTGTACAAATCCACCATCTAATTTTTCATGATACTCATCTACTTCATTAATTATTTTATCATCTGATGAATCATCTGATGGGTTTACAAATCCACCTTGAATTGAATCTGGTGGTGGAATTTTTTTTGATTTTCCTAATCCTATAGTTGTAATAATTACTGATGATAAAATAATAAAAAATATCATTTGTGGATATGCTTCAGCATTTGGTAAACCCATTGTAATTGGATAAGTTGCAAGTACAGCAGCAGCTAATCCTCTTGGAATCATTGAAGTTGTTACTGATTTATCTAATTTAGAAAATCTTTTTGTTAATACAGCTTTTACAACACCTGCTCTACCAACATATACTGCAATTGTAATTACAATACCAAATACCATATATTCAATTTGTCCAAATGTTGCCATTAATCCAACAAATACGAAGAAAAATGATCTAACCAAAAATGTTAATTGATTATGTGTTGGATCATCCATTTCAATTCTTGGAACTTTAAATTTAAGAATTCTAGACAGATGTCTTTTGTTACCAATCATTAAACCAAATACTAGTGCAGTTAATGCCCCTGATTCTCCAAATGAATTTGCCAAGAAAAATAGAACAAATAATATTGCTAATGTAAGCATGTAAGCATGTTGAGCATTTCCAAATTTTGTTGAAATATACATCCAAGGTATACCAACACCAAATCCTAGAACTAAACCAACTACAACTGCTCTACCAATTGTTTCTTGTAATGTTTGTAAATCAAAATGCCCTGCAAGAACTGCTTCAAATAAAATAAATGCAATAATTGTAGCAAGAATATCTGTGACTGCTGATTCAAAACTTAGAATTGATTTAGTTTTTTCTGAAATTTTGATATTTCTGACTAAACCAAAAACAATTGCTGAACTACTACCTCCAACAATTGAAGCTAACAAAATACTTTCTAACCATGTCCATTCTAGAACATAATGCGTAGCAACTGAAATAATTATTACGGATAAAATAAAACCAACAATAGCTAATGTAAATGAATAATGAGCAGTTTTTATCACATGTTTAATATCTAAATTTAATCCTCCATCAAACATGATAATTATTAATGCAAGTGCAGCGAAATATGGTACAACTTGAATTACAGCTTCAGCTTGAATAATTCCAAACACTGGTCCTATAATGACTCCTAGAATCATTAAAAATGCAACATCTGGAATCCCTGTTTTTTTAAAAAATGCTTCACCTGCAACTCCCAGAAATATTACAACACCTGCAGCCAGTAATATTATAGGAGCAGTTGCAATTGGTTCATCTTGTATTGATAATGAAGAAATTGAATTTTGTATTTCTGCTAATTTATTCAAAATTAATGCTGAATCAATTTTTGATAATGAAAAATCTTCTATTTGTGATGTAATCAAATTTAAAATTGATAAAGTAATTGCATTCATTACTAATTGATTGAAATTCTATATGCTTAAAAAGTAAACTGAATTTTTTATGAGTATTATTCATTTTTAGAAAAACATTAAATCTAATATAATAATCATTTTTCTTATTGAGTGCAACTGATTCATTACGTGAGGATCATAAACAAATTAGACGCTTAGATAAAGTTATCATAAAATGTTATACAGATCTTTATGCGGGTAAAAATATACCTATTTCTGATTTGGAAAAAATTACAGTAATTATTGAAGAATTTTTTGATTCAATTCATTATTCACGAGA
>CABXPS010000037.1 GCA_902514095.1 uncultured marine group I thaumarchaeote
TGAAAAATCGTTTGATGGAAAAGTTGTAAAAAATCTTGGAAATAATGATTATGTAATTAAAATTAATGATGCTGAACATAAATTAAAAATTATTACTATGAATTCAAATGGAATTGAATTTATTTTAAATCAACAATATCATAAAGCAAAATATCTTGAACAATCTACTAATGAAATGAATATTGTAATTGATAATGTACCAATGACTATTAACTTGAATACTCATTTTGATAAAATTGTTTACAAAAATTCTGGTGGTGGTGGTTCTGGTGGAACACAAAAAGCACTAAAGAGTCAAATTCCTGGAAAAGTAGTTTCAATTTCAGTTGCACATGGCGATTCTGTTAAGAAAGGTGATGTTGTTTGTACTTTAGAATCTATGAAAATGCAGGTTGCAGTCAAAGCACATAAAGATGGAGTTGTACGTAATATCAAAGCTAAAGAAACTGGAATTGTTGCTAAAGGCGATATAATTGCTGATATAGAATAAAAAAATTATTTATTTTAAAAAGTTCTTAATTTCTTCATAATTTGGTTCTTTTAGTGGATCTTCTGAAATCCATTTGTAACCAATTTTTCCATCTTCCATAATTATGAATACTGAACGTTTTGCAGCATTGTAATCTTTAATGTGAAGCAAATCTTTAAGCAAAATATCATATTCTTTGATTGTCTTGCTGGTATAATCTCCTAATAATGGGAAATTGAAGTTATGTTTTTCTGAAAATGCTTTGTTTGCAAAAGGTCCATCATTACTAATTGAAATTATTTGTGCACCCATATCTGATATTTCTTGCCATGAATCTCTAAAAGTGCATAATTCAACTTCACATACTGGTGAACTAGCAGCAACTATGAATGATAATACAATTTTTTTGCCTTTAAATTCATCCAAAGTCCTCATTTTCAATTCTGTATCTGGAAGTTCAAAATTTGGAGCAAAATCGCCTATGTTTAATGTCATAATCGGACTTTATCATTATCATATTAATTACTTTACAAAAATTATTTTTGTAAAAACTTGATCGAAAAAACGAAGCATACCTTATTATACAAAAATTGGAGATGAAATCTAAATTGGTCGGAGAAATAGCGGGCAATTACAGCACCGTAGTATTGATGTTTGGATTTGCCATTGTTGCAATGGCACCTGCACTATTAATTTCACGTATGATTTCACCTCGTAAAAAAAGTAATCCTGTAAAATTTTTGCCGATGGAATGTGGGCAAGTTCCTAGTGGTGAAGGAAGAACTCATTTTATGATGCAGTATTATCCGTACATTTTGATGTTTGTCATTTTTGATGTTGTAGCAATTTTCTTATATGCTTGGGGTAGTGCCCTTTTAGAACTTCCAAAGAGTGCAACTTTACCTATACTGGGATTTTTGGCAATAATGTTTGGTGCAATGTCATTTGCACTTTATCAATCAGGGAGACGAAGAATATGGTAATTATTTATAGAAATAATGTTGATGGGGGTTGGGAATAAAATTGCTTAAAGATTTAGTAACACCAGAAAATGCAAATGTCTTCATTGGAAAACTAGGAGATATTTTAGAAAAAGCAATTGACAAACCATTGGGCTATGCTATCAATTGGGGTAGAATTTGGTCACTATGGCCTGTGCATATTGAAACAGCTTGTTGTAGTGTTGAGTTTGGTGCAGCATCAAGTCCCAGATATGATGTTGAAAGATTTGGTATCATTGAAGCATTTGGTTCACTTAGACAATGTGATCTAATTGTTGTTCAAGGAACTATTACACGAAAAATGGCTCCACGTCTTAGATTAGTTTATGATCAAATGCCAGAACCAAAGTATGTGATTGCTATGGGAGCTTGTGCAATTACTGGAGGATTGTATTTTGATTCATACAATGTACTTCCAGGAATTGATGGAGTTCTTCCAGTTGATGTATACGTTCCAGGTTGCCCACCTAGACCTGAAACTCTTATCCAAGGATGTATTTTGTTGCAAGAAAAAATCAAGAGAATGAAGGCTAGGAAGTTTGTATAATGAGTACTGATACAAAACAAGTTGTTACTGAAGAAAAACCTGTTGAAGAAAAACCTGTTGAAGAAAAACCAGCAGCAAAACCAGCAGCAAAACCAGTAGAATTACCTGCATTTGAAAAAAGTATTTCTGATAAAGTTGTTGAAAAATTTGGTGATAAAATTCAAGTTGAATTTGTTAAAGAAAATAGAGTTGGAATTAAAGTTAATAGAGAAAATGTTCATGATGTAGCAGAATTTATTCGTGATGGACTAAATTATGATCATGTAGAGTCTGTTTCAGGTGTAGATTATCCACAAGATAAAGAAATTGAAGTTGTTTATCATATTGGATCTTATTCTGATTCATCTTTAGCAAAACAAATTCTTGTTTTAGCAACTAGAGCACAAAGAGAAGAAAATCCAATACCTGGAAAAGATGCAACCAAATTACCTACTCTTAGAGATATATTTTACAGTGTAGAATTTCATGAAAGAGAGGTTTTTGAAATGTTTGGAGTTTACTTTACTGGCCATCCTGACAATAGACGATTACTTTTACCTGAAGATTGGGCTGATTTACCTCCGCTTAGAAAGGACTTTGCAATAAAGGGACGATAGAGATGACTAACGAATTACCTCCTGGATTAGCAATCCAAAAAGTTGATGAGAGAATCATGACTCTCAATGTTGGACCACAACATCCTGGTTCTGGACATATGAGAATTATTGTACAAATTGACGGTGATTACATTGTTGCATGTGATCCTGATCCTGGATATGTGCATCGGGGAGAAGAAAAAATGGCTGAATATAGAAATTATATTACAAATATTCCTCATTTAGAAAGACCTGTAATTCATGATTCTTGTAATGTACTTTATCCATATGTCTTAGGTGTAGAAGAACTACTTGGCATTGAAGTTCCAGAACGTGCAAAATATGTTCGAGTTATTTGTTCTGAATTAAATCGTTGTATCTATATCATGTATTGGCTTGCTATCTATGGTATTTTCTTAGGTCACTCTACAATGTTTATGTGGCCCGCAGGTGATCGTGAACTCTTAATTGATCTTATGGAAAAAATTAGTGGTGCAAGAGTAACACATGCACATTTTGTTCCAGGTGGAGTTAGAAATGATTTACCTCCAAACTTTGAAGAAGTATGTTTGCGTCAAGTAAATTACTTTGAAAAACGTATCAAAGAATATGCTGCAGTATTTTATGATAATCCAATTTTAATTTCAAGAACAGAAAACACTGGAGTTCTTTCTCGTGAAGACGCAATTAGACTTGGAACAACTGGTTCTGTACTTCGTGCAAGTGGAGTTGATTATGATCTTAGAATAAAGGAACCTTATGATGTCTATGAAGAACTAGATGTTCATAGTCCTGTGATGAAAGAAGGAGATTCTTATGCACGATCTAAAATCCCATGGCTTGACATGTTGGAAAGTTGTAATAT
The DNA here is from genome assembly GCA_902514095.1 of uncultured marine group I thaumarchaeote. Classification (GTDB taxonomy): domain Archaea; phylum Thermoproteota; class Nitrososphaeria; order Nitrososphaerales; family Nitrosopumilaceae; genus Nitrosopumilus. Next base: position 3,458 of record CABXPS010000037.1, read on the forward strand.
AATTAAACAAGCATTACAAAAAATGCCTAAATCTGGTTCTGTTAGAGTAAAACTAAAACCCAATCCAAAAGGTAAAGGACTTGATTCAGTATACAAACGTGTAGAATCTGGTAGAGGTTCTCTAGGATGTCATATTGTTTCTGATGGTAAAGTTGAACCATACAGATTAAAATTAAGCGTTGGTTCTTTTAGAAATCTAATTGCATTGCCATATCTTCTAAAAGGTGAAAAACTTGGTAACATGCCATCTGTTTATTGGAGTCTAAATTATTGGCCAGTGGAGGCAGACCGATAAATGTCTGTTATTGCACCAAATTTCAAACTTAGTGAATTTATCAAATCACTAATTGATGATATTGTTTGGACTGTTCTGATAATGTCATTAATTGGTATCCCTGCAATTATGATGATTTTGTTTTATGTTCCAATGCCAGTTATTGATGGAGAATTACTTACACCATTTCTTGCATTCACTTACTTAGCGGATCCATCACGTACACTTCCAATTGTTCAGGCATTTATGACAACTGACATGTTTAAGATAATGGCATTTCCTGGATTTGGTTTTGCAGCATTATTAGCTGCTGGAACAATTTTTGTTGAAAGAAAAATGCTTGCAAAATTACAATTAAGAGTTGGTCCTTTTTACTGTGGAAAAGTTGAAGGAATTTTACAATTAATGGGTGATGGTCTAAAATTAATTTCAAAAGAAATTATTATTCCTGCAAAAGCTGATAAACCTATTTTTTGGGCAGCGCCTGTTCTTTTTGTAGCATCAGCTGCAGCATTTGTTGCATTAATTCCTGTTGCACCTGGTTGGGTAGTTGCAGATGTAGATATGGGACTACTTGCTGTCTTTGCAGTTATAGGATTTTTCCCAATTGTTACAATTCTTTCTGCATGGTCTGCAAATAGTAAATTTCCATTCATTGGAGGAATCCGTGCATTATTCCAAATGGTTTCATTTGAAATTCCATTAATTTTATCTTTATTGGGAGTTGTTATGGTAACTGGTACTCTTAACTTATCTGAAATTGCTGCAAGTCAATCTAGTTTCCCATGGATTCTATTTTTACCAGTTGGTGCAATTGTATTTTTCATTACAATGCTTGCTGAATTAGAAAGAATTCCATTTGATTTACCTGAGGCAGAAAGTGAAATTGTTGCTGGTTGGTTAACTGAATTATCTGGAATGATGTATGGACTTGTTCAATTAGGAACATATCTGAAACTTTATGCATTTGCTGCATTGTTTGTTGTATTGTTCCTTGGTGGTTGGAATGGTCCAATGGTTGTACCTCCATTTCCTATGGAAATTGTTACTGAAGGAATTGAACTTGGACCTGTTACTGCAAAGATAGCTGGATTGCCATTATTTGATCAAGAAATGCTTAATGGAACATTTTGGTTTATTCTAAAGACTGTTGGTGTTATTTTCTTCATATTATTACCTAGAGGTGTATTTCCAAGAATTAGAGTTGATATGCTACTAAATCTTGGTTGGCATAAATTGATCGGACTTGCATTCGTTAACATCTTTATTGCACTAGGCTTGGTTTACGCTGGAGTGTTAGGACCAGGAGGTTTACAATGACAAATACTGCTACAGGTATCATTCGTGCACTAAATTCTGGAATTAAACATATTGCCACAAAACGATTTACTCTTCGTTATCCTGAAGAGAAACTAAAATTTGTAGGTGATGGCTATCAATATGATCCTGCTACAGGTGTTGGTATTGCTGGATTAAAGGGACGTCATATGTTATTTCATGATCACTGTACTGGATGTCAATTATGTTCTATTGCATGTGAGGGTGTTGCTGAAGCAATTGCTATGGTAAAAGTTCCAGAAGAACAAAAACAAAACAAAAAATCTATTATGCCTCAAATTGATTATGGAAAATGTGTCTTTTGTGGTTTATGTGTTGACGCATGTCC
>CABXPS010000038.1 GCA_902514095.1 uncultured marine group I thaumarchaeote
CTTCTACATAATCTGATTTTTTTAATGCAATTTTTAATTTAGATTTTATTTTATCTGGTGTTTTTTCTGCAATTGATATACAAGTTTTGTATTTCATTTTTATTTTTCTAGTATGTATTCATCTGAAACTTCCATTCCAAAATGTCTACCTGTTGCAGGTTTTGAATGAGCCATTACTATGTCTCCTTTTTTTAGATGTGTTACTGATACAAGTTGTCCATTTGGTTTGACAAATCTAATAGTCTCTGCATCTTGTGCAATAATTCCTCCTATCTCATTTCCTACTGAAGCTTTTATCATCAACATTGGTCTTCTTTCAATTTTTGCCCTTCCTACAGTTGCTCTTCGTGCCTTTCCTTTGGAATTTAGAATCAATACTTCAGATCCTGTTTCAACTTCTGATAAGTAATTTGTAGTTCCATCTGGTGATAGTGTGTAACAATGCACTGCACCTGCATTTACTCTAAATGGTCTTGGTGATGTAAATGATGATCCTACTGATTCATTATGAACAAGAAACAAGAAATTTGATCTACTTCCAATCAACATCCCTTCTCCTTTATGTAATATTGATGCCGTATCTACACATACCCTCTCTCCATCTCCTACTTCCTTAATTTCAATAATTTTAGCAGGTTTCATATCAAAGTTTTTGGTTCCTAGATACACCATTGCTTCTCTTACTTCATTAATTGATGATGTGCTGAAAATTACTCCATCTACTCCTACTTCTAAAATTGAAAACATTTTTCTTACTTCTTCTGGCGTTCTTGCAATGGCAAAAATTTTAGTGTGTATTTTATGCAATTTGGCAATTATGTTTTCTAATGGGATAATTTTCCAATCTTTAACTTCAATTATTACAAAATCTAATCCTTTTTTTGAAACTGATAAAACATCTTCGATATCTGAATTTGATAATACTTCAAATTTAATTCCAATTTTTTTCCCTTTTGGTTTGGATACTCCTTCTTTTTCTAATACTACATAATTTGAAGAATTTGATGTAGATATTGTTTGTAATTTTGTTTTTTTCTTACCTAATTTTTTAGGATCCAAATAGATTGTTTTAATTCCTTCATTTTCTAATTGTGGCAAAAACTTTGATAATTGTGCCTGATTTACTTTTGGTAAAATTATTAATTCTCTATTTTTACTCAATTCTTTTCATTGCTTCCTTTGCTGTTCCTTTTTTGAAAATTATCTCAGCTAATGCTTCGACCATTTTTTCAGGTGCTTTATGTGCAAAGATGTTTCTACCATATGTTACTCCTTTGGCTCCTGCAGTCATGGCATCTTCGGTCATTTGAAGAATATCTAAATCTGTTTTTGCTTTAGGTCCACCTGCAATTACAATTGGAACTGGTGTACTTTTAACAATTTTTGCAAATGAATCAATATCTCCTGTGTATAATGTTTTAACAATGTCTGCTCCAGATTCTGCACCGATTCTTGCAACATGTCCTACTATTTCTGGATCATGTGGATTTGGAACATTTTCTCCTCTTGGATACATCATTGCTAAAAGTGGCATTCCCCATCTATGACATTGATCTGCTGTCATTCCAAGTTGCTCTAACATTTCTGGTTCCTCTTTACCTCCAATGTTGATGTGAAGTGAAACTCCATCAGCTCCTAGTGCAACTGCTTCTTTGACTGTACCTGTTAACATCTTTCTGTTAGGTGATAATGATAATGATGTACTGCTTGAAAAATGAACTAACATTCCAATCTTTGGTGGTTTTGGTAATGCTTTGATTATTCCTTTGTTAATAATCACACTAGTGAGTCCATGTCCTTCACATTTGTAAATTATAGATGATGGATCTTCAAGACCTTCAATAGGTCCATTTGAAATACCATGATCCATTGGGATACATAACATCTTTCCCTTTCTCATAATTCGATTTAATCTAATTTGAGTTGCCGATACCATGTTTTGTTTTGTTCTTTCAGCCCTACTTAAAAATAACGTGTATCGGTATGCTCAAATTTATTTGAAATTAAGCATAATTTCTTTATTAATTTTCAATTTCACTTTCTATCAAGAATTAAATAGAAATTCTAAAGGGTGTATACTAATTGAGTCAGACTACTGAACAGATCCAAAAAAGTGATATTAAAGATATTTTAGAAAATTCTCTTAAAGGTATTAGACCTGGTTCTGAAGATATTTTAAGACTTTTAGAATCTAATGATGTTCATTTAATGGGATTAGTTTCTGGATACTTAACAAAAAAACAATTTGGCAATAAAGCATCTTTTGTAAATAATATCATTTTGAATTATACTAATGTCTGTATTACTGATTGCAAATTTTGTGCATTTTATAGATCTCCTGGAGCTGAAGATTCTTACACTTTATCTCTTGATGAAATTGAAACCCGTGTTAAAACCTCTTATGACATGTTTAAAATCCGTCAAGTTTTGATTCAAGGTGGACATAATCCAAATTTAAAAATTGAATATTATGAGGATGCATTCAAAATGATTCGTAAAAAATTTCCAACTGTTGGTGTCCATGGGTTATCTACATCTGAAATTGATATGATTGCAAAAGTTGAAAAATCTTCTACAAAAGAAATTTTATCTCGATTAAAAGATGCAGGTTTACAATCTATTCCTGGTGCAGGTGCTGAAATTTTAACTGATTCTGTTAAAGAAATTATTAGTCCAAAGAAAATTTCTAGTGCTGATTGGATTCGAATCATGGATGAAGCACATTCTATGGGAATTCCTGGTTCTGCTACAATGATGTATGGTAGTGTTGAAAACAATAATGATATTGTTGAACATTTTTCTAAAATTGTAAAATTACAAGAAAAGACTAATGGATTTATGGCTTTTATCCCCTGGAACTTTGAACCAAATAATACTTTGATGCAAGATGAGGGTATTGTTGAATATGGAACTGGAGGAGTACAACTTTTGAAAATGATTGCAATCTCTAGATTGATTTTAGACGGAGTAATTCCACACATTCAATCTTCTTGGTTGACTAATGGGGTTGGTATGGCACAACTTGCTTTACAATATGGTGCTGATGATTTTGGTGGTACTCTTATTGGTGAGGAAGTAGTTTCATGTACTGGTGCACGTTCAACTGAATTAACTGATAAAATTATTGTTGATGCCATTCATCAAATAGGCTATGAAGTTGAAGAAAGAGATAATTTCTATAATCCTATTCGTGTATTATAATCCGTAATCAGACCATCTAGAATCAACTAGGTTCTTTGTTTTCTCATCTACTTTTACTTGCTGTTGAATTTCTCTCATGTATCCTTCTTCTCTAGTTTTTTGAGTTGCATCTATTCCCATCTTAGAACCTAAATTAACTAATGGTGATGCTGGATCCAGAGTATCTGTAGGTGTATTATTGATAATTATTGTATCTCTTGCAGCATCAGATCTTGTAGTGATGGCCCATATCACATCATCCATATCATGTACATTGATATCCTCATCTACTACGACAAACATCTTTGTAAGTGATAGTTGGCCCATTCCCCATAATCCCATCATGACTTTTTTTGCTTGTCCTGGATATCGTTTTTTAATTGAGATAACTGCAAAGCCCTGGAACCATCCTGCAGCTGGCATACTAAAATCTACTACTTCCGGATGAAACATTTGAACAAGAGGTAAGAATGAACGTTCAATAACTTTTCCAATATATGCATCTTCAAGAATTGGTTTACCTACTACTGTTGTAAGATAAACTGGATTTTTCCTTCTCATTATTCCTGTTAATGTAAATGTTGGATATGGTTCAACAGGTGTGTAATATCCTGTATGATCTCCAAATGGCCCTTCATCTCTAATATCTGCAGGATCTACGTATCCTTCTAAAACAATTTCTGCATTTGCTGGCACATCCAAATCAATTGTTTTGCATTTTACTGTCTTGATTCCTTCTTTTCTGGTAATCCCTGCAAATAGATATTTGTCTAACCCTTCTGGAACTGGTGCAATTGATGAAAATACTGTTGCAGGTTCTCCTCCAAAAATTATTGCTGCAGGGATTTTTTCTCCTCTATCCTTTGAAATATCTCCATGATTTGCACCCCTCTTGTGTTTTTGCCAATGCATAGATGCATGTGTTTTATCTATGATTTGCATTCTGTAAACTCCTAAATTTCTTACTCCTGTTTCTGGATGTTTTGTTGCAATTAATCCTAATGTTATGAAACGCCCTGCATCATTAGGCCATGATTTTATGATTGGTAAATCATCAAATGATGCATCTGTTGATGTAATTTCGGTAACTAATCCACTAGATTCTGATTTGGGAAATGACGCTGTCATTTTTGAAAGTTCTGGAAGTTTTTTAATTTTATTTAGGAACCCTGATGGCATATCCATTTTCGTCATATCTGTAATTCGTTGTCCAATTTCTGTAAAATCTGTCATTTCAAGTCCAATTTCCAATCTCTTCATTGAACCAAATGCATTTCCTAAAACTGGCATAGTGTGGCCTTTTACATTTTCAAAAAGAATCGCAGGTCCATTTGAATACATTTCTCTTCTTAAAATCTCTGCAATTTCTAAATCTGGGTCTACTTCTGTTTTGACTCTTTTTAATTCCCCTTGTTTTTCAAGTTCAATTATGAATTCTTGGGTATCTTGTATTGGCATATCCAAACTCTTCTTAGATCAGGTATAAGCTTAACTGGATTTTCCACAACTTGTTACTATCTACATTGGTGGTAATTCTGTTTTTTTATCATGACCACCAGAACCAAATTTACAGTAAAAACATAATTCTGATTCCATGTATTTCAATTGCTCAATTTGAATTGCACCCAATTTTAATGCAATTTTAGTTAAAATTCTATATTTCAATGGCATTGCTGGAATTACCTCATCCAAATACACTCTATAATGATCTGGACAAAATTTTAGTGTGACTTTAGACGGCTCTTTTCCTTTTTCATTTACTTGTTTTGTAAAATTAATCTGTTCTCTGATGTATTCATGTTTAGGGCATGGACAATTTCTGCCCCCAGGATGTTTGTATGCGGGTGTATTTTTCCAGTCAAATTCTGGGTATTCTTTTTCAAAGTCATCCATATCATGGATCATTCAATTCAACATATAAAATTGATCATGACTGTATATCTAATTCAAACCAAATGTACATAAACCCCGAATTAAGCATCAAAATTAATGGCAGCTGCTAAAAAGCAAACAAAAAAAGATCTTGAAGACAAGATTGCCGAAT
>CABXPS010000039.1 GCA_902514095.1 uncultured marine group I thaumarchaeote
GGCTCAGCATTTATGTCAGGATTTAACGAATTGTATTACACATTCAGTCCAACAATTGCAGATATGGAACGTGAAAATCCAGTCTTTAAAGAAATTGTAAAAGCTGGATTAACTCCAATGTTATCCACATTATCAATTATGGAAAATGCTAATTCAGAATCAGAAGTTCTAGGATTAGGACTTTCAGTCATTGCATTGAATCTTGGAATGTACATTGCAGCACCTGCATTAATTGCAATGAAAGTTAATCAACAAATTAAATCAAGAAAATAATCTAAGTTGTTTTAACATAATAGGTTCTTATACTGAAACGAATTATCTCACATTATGAATACTGAGTATGAAGAATTTGATAATATTGAGGATCTCTTTATGTATATGGCATCTGCAGCTCCTCCAATGAAAAATACTTTGCCAATTAATTCTTACAAAGGAAATGTAATGTCCTTTATTCCACTTAGTCCATCAACTGGAGAATCATATCTTATGCTTTATGCAAAAGGTGAACTTGAACCAGGAATTTATGAATTTGATGTATCCTCAAAATCTTACAAAAAAGTTGAATCTGTTGAAAGAGCTGATAAAGTCTACTTTGTCTCATTGACACCAAAACGAAATACAATTGCTGATAAAGCTCTTCAAAGTCTATAATTTAATTATTAATTTTTAAAATAAAAATTATTTTTAAAATCTATAGTTTCTTTGTTAAGAATTTTGGTTCAGTTACTGACTTTGTTCTTGCATATTTGTCAATAATTTGATCAGGAGTTCTACCATTGAATAGATCTTTACATAATCCTCTAAGATATCTCATAATTGCCCAAGTACCTGCTTTAAGAATACCATACATGAACACCTTCATTGGTGGCCCGTATGTCTTGTTTCTTAGAATAATTGGAATAATATCATTAATTACACGTAAGTTATTTTCCCAACATTTCCAAAATAATGTAAATTGTGCTTCATTGAGATTTCCAAAATGCATAGAGTTTTTCTCACTAAAATCTTGGTATAGCAGTGGTGCTACTAATCCTCTAAAGTCCATTGTTCTAAAGTCACTCATCATATCAATAGTATATTGAATATCATCTGGAGTCTCATCAGGCCATCCGATGATAATAGTTGCAGCTGGGAACCAATGGTTCTCATTTAGGATTTTTGCTCCTTCTCTTACAACACTGCCCCATTCTTCAGGTGCAAATGGTTTTGTTTTGACACCCAAGTGTTTCTTTACCATATCTGGTGCAACTGTCTCAATTCCTAGATTTGTTGCAAGCCATCTGCCTGTTTTATCTTGTTCATTGACTTGAGAAATTTGTTGCATTAATGTAGGATCTGCTGCAACTGCTGAAAATGTCATATGTGTAGTTCCAATGAAATTGGCACCTAATCCCTTGAGACCTTTCCACAAATCTACAATAGCATCTCTGTTTGGAACGAAATCTCTACTGTCACATCCATAAAGTAACATCTCATCTGAATGTAACCAAATTGAATCAAATCCATAATCTAAATTAGTTTTTGCTTCATGCTGTAGTCTTTCTAGCGGTAAATCTTTTTTTGATCTTTTGTTGACATCACAAAAGTCGCATCCTCTTCCACATCCTCTCATTGCTTCAATTAATGAGTTAATTGTAGGGCCTTCTATAACTGGAATATTTTCTAAATTTCTTACAAAACAATGCATTAATTCTGGTGCATCATTTTTTTCTAAATCTTGAAATAAATCAACTGCTAGTTCATCTGCTTCTCCAACAACAACTGTATCAATTCCATGAATTTTCATTCTGTCTGATTTTGCTAATTCCCATGCTCCATTACCTCCAACTACTACTTTGAAATCATATTTCTTTTTGAGTTGAATAATATTTGCACACATTTTTTTAAATTTCATAGCTACATAGGATAATTTCTCTGGTGACATTGTTGTAGTAACTGGTGCCATTCCTAGAGGATCCATTACATTGATTCCCACAACTTTGGTATCTGGTCCAATTGATTTTTGAAGCATTTCTGGATGTGCCATGAATACCTCTTCTTTTTTATATCCTCCTTGAAGTAGTGAACTTTCAATCCTTCTTAATCCAACTTGAGCTACTTTTACTTCTCCAGTAACTGGGTCAGTTTCTACTGATGGACAAAATACTTTATCGAAAACCCACTCTGGTAAAACTTCGTATGGGCCACATGCGATAAATCCATACAAAAAATTTCCTCTATAATTTGTCATTAAACTACGGTCTGCAGTAAGAACAATACGTTTACCCGCCAACTATTTCCAATCCTTAAACTATCTTATATATCATTTACGGGCACAATAAACCTATTTTTTCTATTATTTTGATAATTTTCTTTTTTCTTAATGGTCAACAAATATTTTCACAATCTTAAATATTATAAACTGAGTTTCAAAATTAGTGAAAACTCTATTAATGATTTTTACATTATTTGGAATTCTAATTACAAGTGTTGGAACTACAACAGCTTTTGGCCAAAACGAATCAATTATTTTGAATATAGATAAAACATCCTATTTGGAAGGAGAGACGATTTCAATATCTGGTGAAATAGAAAATATGATTGCAAGTAATCAGATTAGTCTAATAATTCAATCTCCTAATGGAAATTTAGTTGCACTTGATCAAATGACGGTTGGTTCAGATAAGCAATTTAGTACAGAAATTAAACTGGGTGGAAAATTGATGAAGCAAGAAGGAACTTATACAATTAAAGTTCAATATGGGGAGCAGTCAATAACAACATCATTTGAATTTGGAGGAGTTACAGATATTCCCGAAAATGAATTAGAAGAAGTAATAGTTGAAGATATAGTGATGGAGGATTCAGTTATTGTGGATTCAATCGTTACTGCGACTACTCTCACAATTCAAGATTCTACAGATTTAATATCATATGAAATTACAAATGGAAAAATAATCAATGTAATCCCAGATCTGGATGCAGTTTCTTTACTAATTGATATTGAAGCAATAGATGATGGTGCTATTACATTAACAATTCCAAGGTCAGTGTTAGATTCAACAATTAATGGTAGTGACGATGAATTTTTTGTATTAGTTGATGGTGAAGAAGTATTCTTTGAGGAAATAACAACATCAACAGATAGAACATTAACCATTGAATTTTTAGCAGGATCTGAACAAATTGAAATTATCGGTACCTTTGTAATTCCAGAGTTTGGCACAATTGCAGCCATGATTCTAGCAGTAGCAATTATCTCAATAATTGCGATATCCGCAAAATCAAGACTTAGCATACCGTCAAGATATTAAAGTTTCAACTTTTTTTCATGTGTTATATATACATAAATACCGAGGTATCGTGGTTTCAACTAGATGAATTTCAAAAATTCAACACGATCAATTAGTCTAGTCCTAATGGCAGTAGCATTAATTTCCGTAACTTCGGTTAACCAAGACGTCTTTGCAGTAGACGCTGGAATGTCATTAACAGCTACAGCAGAGGACGGATCAAACACCATCTCATTCACTGGCACAACTACCTCAAACACACAATACGTTTCGTTTGTAGCAGTTAGTCCAAATGGACAAAATGTTGTTAGCGTTGATCAAGTAACACCAGATGCAAATGGCGACTTTAGTACAGAATTCAATGTTTCTAACTGGAAACAAGATGGAATGTATAAAATAACAGCCAGTCATGGAGGATCAAATCTATACAGCATTACACTTAATGTTGAAGTAACTGGTGGATCAACTGCAGAAACATCTACAAGCGATTCTAGTGTCGTAACGAATCAATCTAACGATGATTTAGCTGATGTATATACAGGAGTAGATGAAGATTCAGTTGGATTATCCATTACCGCAAATGCTATGGAAGGATCAGATACTATTGAGATAACTGGTCAAACTACTAGAACCAATGAAGATGTTATATTCACAGTAACAGCACCAAATGGAAATCTAGTTAGTGTTGATCAAATATCTCCAGATGCAAGTGGCGACTTTGCTACAGACATTTCAGTTGGAGGACCTCTATGGTCACAAGACGGAGCATACACAGTTACTGCTCAACAAGGAAGTGGCAATAGTAATTTCATAGATTCAGTAGACGTTGACATTGCAGATGGATTAGTAGTTCCAGAGTTTGGCACAATTGCAGCCATGATTCTAGCAGTAGCAATTATCTCAATAATTGCGATATCCGCAAAATCAAGACTTAGCATCGTTCCAAGATACTAAAATTACAACTTTTTTTCATTTTTTATCATGTTCATTATACATAAATAGAGATATTCCTGTTTTCCAATAACATGAATAGCACCACATCGTTAATGCTAGTAGCCCTAGTAGCAATAGTTGGTACCATGAGCATAGCTTCGGAAGCACATGCAGATCACCATGCAGGTAATCACGCAAACCTTCCACTAACAGTTGAAACAGATCAATCAACATATGGTCATGATAGTACCATTACAGTTACAGGACAAGTAGCAAACGTAATTCCCGGAAATGTACCCGTCACAGTTACTGTGGTTAATCCATTGAATTCACTTGTTACAATTGATCAAGTCAATGTATCAAACGATGGAAGTTTCACAACAAGTGTAAGTACAGCTGGTAATTTAATGAAATACGATGGTACATACACCATTAAAGTAAACTATGGCAGTTTAGACAATAAAGTCAAAGTTGAACTAACAGGTGGAGTTGCAGTTGACACAACACACACAGATCATAGTGATGATGAAATGCATCACAGTGATGTTGAGTGTGGTTCAAATGAAGTAGCAATACATGATGCATGTACATCAT
>CABXPS010000040.1 GCA_902514095.1 uncultured marine group I thaumarchaeote
CAATGTTACAAATGAACTAGAAGAGAGATGGAGTTTTTTTGCCATTACAGAAGATAGTGATTTAATTTTTGAACCATCCCAACGAATTCTATTTAATAATGGCCATGACAAATTATATTTAGAATATCTGATTCGATCGTCTTTTTGATACAAATTAATTAAAATGTCATTAAGATAACGTAGTAACCTCCAATTTTGAGTTTTCATAATTTTCCCAAATAACATATCAGCATTTGAAATAACTTCCAAATATTTTGCAAGTGAATCACTATCTAAATCACTAGTTACTATACTAGAATAAAATGCATCAATTTTTTTTCTAGGATCAATTTGTATTGAATACAAAACACCTCTAGCTTCTTCAATAGAATTTGCTTTGAAAAATGCATTTATTCCATCTTCAATATTAATACTTTCAAAAGAAGTTTCTGTTTGAGGATTAAATCCAGTAATCAAAGATTGAGTTAGATTAATCATTGAACGAATATCACCTTGAGATTTATCAATGACTTTGATTAAAGAACCTGGACTTAGTTTTGTATTTTCTTTTTTTAAAATATTATCTAAATAAACACGTAGAAGACGTGGTGGAATTTTTTTAAATGATATTGTTGTTGCGGCTTTTTTGATACTCTTCATTTTATCTGAATCATCATAATTTGCAGCAAGCAAAATTGGGACTGTTGGTTTTTTTAAGATATCAACAAGAGCTGCAGCACCACCATAATCTCCACGACCATGAATACCATCTACCTCATCAACAAAAATCATGGGAGTTCCTAAAACACTAACATTACCTAAAATAGGTATAAGAATTTCATTAAGTCTAGATTTACTTCGTACATCACTGGCATTAAGACCAATCATATCGTAACCAAATTGTTTAGCTAAAAGATATGCAATGGTAGTTTTTCCAATTCCAGGAGGTCCTACTATCAAAAGAGGTTTTGTTCCTTTTTTCCATTTTGCAAACCATTCCATAATGGCTACACGTGGTTCCTCGTTACCCACCATATCAGAAATATTCTGAGGTCGATATTTTTCAGACCACATCAATTTTATCACTTAGTTGGAAGATTTTTGTTCAAATCTGACCAAATATTTTCTTCTTGCAATTTCTTATACCAAAATTGATTATAGTGTTCAACAGTAAGAAATAAAAATTCTAAGAACTTTGTATGTGAGAATTTATCAGGTAATTTTTCAAGAGCATCTCTTGCGTCACTTAGGTATGATTCACTATGATTCATTGTTTCTTCAAAGCCTCTTTTTGCATCATTCATTTTCAATGAATAAAATAATGGCCAAGAAGGAATTTTTGCAGCTCTATCTCGAATACTATCTTCAATTTCATTTCCACATCCAACAGATTCAGCTGCTTTTGCCATTCCAGTGTAAAAAATATCAGCTAAAGGTGCACGATTCAATGCCATGTTTCTACCAGCAGTTCCCATCACAGAGCGATATTTTTTGTAACTTTCAACTAGCTCTTCTTCTGTAATTTCTGCAGGTTTATCTTTTAATTTTGTGTCGAGATATTGTCCAATTCTTGCTTGTTTGAAACCTTCTTCAAATTCTTTGAGTACATCCTCACCACCTTTTGAAATTTTTTCTCTAGCAAGTTTCAAAATATATGGATTCATTAATTTGTAATCATCTAAATATTCTAAATCTTCATCTTTGTCTACAATTCTATCCATTGGTTCACTAAGATCAATTGCAATAATATGACCATCAACAATATCTTCTCTCATTGTAGTACTTTTATCATCATTGAAATAATCTGTAGATGCATCAAAAAGACCATTAAAGACAGGAAATGTCATTTTAACAAAATTTGAATTTAAAATTCTAAGAACTCTATCATGTAAAGTATCAAAATCTTGTAATTTAGATTTTATAGGCTCAATTTCAGAAGCATTTAAAATAATTTCTGTAGAACCAACTTCTTCAGCAAATTGTTGTTGAGTTGTATTTGGAGAATCATCTGCGTTAATTTGATCAAAAAGATTTTTTGCAAATCTTTGAGCAAATGCAGGAAATGTATCTTCAGCTTCTTGTTTATAATGATTAAATTGTTTGAATCCTTTTGATTTGAATAAACCTTGTTTTATGATTTGTTTTCCTGGTTTAGTTCCCATCAAAGCACTTTTACTAAAAATTGATTCGTCTTTTCCACTCACAAACACAATCCTATTTGTTGTTATTTATGCTTTCAATACAAAAATTTTCTTCACTTAAATTACGAAGAGAAAATTATTTTTTATGGAAGTTATAGAAATTCTTCGTGAAGCTTCAAATCAAATTTATAAAAATGTAAAGGATCTTGCAGGTACAGAAGATGCTGCAGGTGATTTTGGAAGAGGAGCAGGTGGAGATATTTCACGAAATATCGACATTATTGCTGAAAAAACAGTTTTAGATTATCTAAAAGAAATTAATTTTGAATGTGTTGTATTAGGAGAAGAATGTGGTAGGGTAGAATTATCAGATAAACCAAAAGGTTACATCATAATGGATGCAATTGATGGTTCTGCTAATGCAGTACGTGGAGTACCATTTTTTTGTAGTTCATTAGCATTTGCAACAGAAAATAAACTTAGTTCAATTACAGATGGCGTAATAACAGATTTAACAAATGGAGATATGTATTGGGCTTCAAAAAATAAGGGTTCATTTTTTAACGAAAAACAAATCAGAGTTCAACAAAAAGAACCAATTTACAAAATTGTTGGAATTAACACATCTGGGGGGTCAAATGAATTAATGAAACGAATGTATCCAATATTTCAAAATCATAATCATACAAGACATTTTGGGGCTAATGCATTAGAAATGGCATTGTTTGCAAGAGGTTTGATAGATATTTTTATTGATTTTAGAGATAAAATCAGAATTCAAGATATTGCTGCAGGATACATAATTGTAAAGGAAGCTGGAGGATTACTGCTAGATGCAAATTTGAATCCGCTTGATGCAGATCTAAGTTATGAAACAAGAGTCTCATTTATTGCTGCATCAAATCAAAAAATTCTTGACGAAATAATGTCGCAAATTAATTAGAATTATAGTAATTATCTGATCTTTAGGATTAATTCATAAAAGAAATATATTTATCCAAAGTAACAGGAAACCTCGTTGTATGGTTACTGAAATGAAAGCAAAAGTGGTCTACAGGGAATTATTAAAAGAAGATCTAGTTATCATACGATTAGTTCCTGAAAATGGAATGCCAGAATACAAAACTGGGCAATTTTTAACAATTGGTCTTCCAATTCCAGCAGAAAAAAAAGTGGTTAGAAGAGCATATTCAATTGCATCACATGCTGAAAATAGAGATTATTTTGAATTTGTAATTAGATGGGTTAGAAAACCACTTCCAGGTCGTGTAACAACTGAATTATTTTATCTAAGTGTTGGGGACGAAGTTAGTCTAGGAGATCCAACTGGTGCAGCATTACTAATCAGCGATAAATTACATAACGGTAAAAAAGACAATAGAAGAGTAATTTGTGTAGGTGGTGGAACCGGTTTAGCTCCATTTATTGCATTTGCAAAACATTTCCATGATACTAATGATACTAGAGAAGTCATAGTTTTACACGGTGCAAGTTACGTTGATGAATTAAGTTACAAACGTCTCTTAACAGATATGGAATTAGAAAGTGAAAGAAGGGGAAGAGACAAATGGAATTTCAGATACGCTGCAGCAATTAGTAGACCAAAAGAATTCTTTAACAGATCTTGGAATGGTCATGTAGGTAGAGTTGAATCATTTTTCAAACCAGATAAAAAAACAGGTTTATCACCAGTGGAGGAAATGGTTGGTGAAGAATTAACTCCAGAAAATTCAATTATTTACATTTGTGGATATCAAGGTACAATTGATGGGGTAATTGATCACTTGGATTCTAAAGGTTTTGTAACAGAACATGAAAAGAAATCTGATGGTAGTTTTGGAATTAAATACGAATCATACGGATAAAATCTATTTTTGAAATAGTTCTAATCTTAAATTAACAAATATCATAATTTTTATAGTGACTATTTTTCTCCAAAACATGGTAAAATTGAAGTGTAATGATTATGGTTTTGAATGTGATTTTTCAGTAGAAGGAGAAACAGAAAAAGTAATAGAAGATTTTAGAAGTCATACAGAAGATGTTCACGGAATAGATTATTCAAAAGAAGCAATAATGCAATTCATATTAAGAAAACAAGGATAATAAAAAATACTAAGCATCTAATCTTTTCATTCTAGCAGATAATACAGGTAATTCTTTTTCAATAATTTTTTCAACTGCTGGAATAACATTAGATCTAGATTTTACGCTTTCTTCAAAAATTTCTGCAATTTGGTCTCTAAATAATAATTTAATTCCAGGAAGAGCAGTAATTCCCTCATCTACAGTTCGTGGATCAGATAAATCTAAAATCAATGTACCTTTCTTCTTTTCTTCCATTACAAGTCGAATTCTTTCAAATGTAATTAAGAAATAATCAGATGTTGTTGCAACAAAAATTATATCATATTTATTAAAAGTGGATAAAGCATCATCAAAATCTATAGGATTTCCACCTACAATAGTACTAAATCCAGTTGCACGCTCTAAAGTTCTACTTGTAACATCATAAGAAATTTCTTTTTTGTTAAGAGTTTTAGCAACCAGAGCAGCAGAATTACCAGTACCAATTAACAATACTTTTTTCTTTGAATCTAATCCTGCTTTTTCATCGACTAATTTTACTGCAATATCTCCAAGTGAAATAATATCTTTTGA
>CABXPS010000041.1 GCA_902514095.1 uncultured marine group I thaumarchaeote
GACGATTCAATTGTTTTAAGAATGTCAATTCCTTTTTCATGACTATCTCTACCAATGAATACAACTTGATTTTTTAATTTAGATTTAGAAATATTGATGAATTTTTTAACATCTAGAGGTGCTGGAAGATATTCTATGTTTAAACCAAATTTTTCATAATATGTTTTTTGAACAAATTTTGAATCTGTCGTTAAAATATCAGCATTCTCAATAGCATTTTTTTCAGCAATTTTACCTAATTTACTAATAGATTTAGAATGAATTGCATCTACTTGTTCACTATACATTCCATGAATCGATAAAATCTTTTTTTTTGCATTTATATTTTTCATAATTATTCCAGAAGGAACATTCCAAGCATGTACTAAATCATATGATTTTTTATTGAATATAGTTTTCATTTTTCCAAAAATTGTAAAGCTAGGATTTTTTAAATTTTTAATTGGTATATGTGGAATTTTCATTAACTCAATATCAAAATTATTCTGGTTTAATTTTTCACTAACTCTAAAGGCATGTCCTCCAATGCCACCAACAAATGTAGGTGATATGTATAAAATATTTAGATTGTTAGATTTTTTATCGATCATTAGTGATTTAGTTCTCTAAACTCATATTTTGATTTATTGTTAAATCGTTATTAATTGAAATATAATTCTTATTTACTTCATATACAAATACAGCACTAAATCTCTCAAGATTTTTATTAGTAAAACTGGGTGAAGTATGAACTAATTTTAATGGATAATTACCATCATCATTATAATTAATTTCTAAATAACTAATTGGAACAGTTCCTGGTTGAAAAATTTCATAGGATAGTTGAGCTTCTTCATTATAATGCAATAATGTATTATATGGAATCATTTTACCTAACAATGTTTCATTCCAAAAATAATTAGTACCAACTGAGCTATTTGGTTCTAAATATTTTGAAAGTTCAACATCAGCTATACGCATAAACCAAGGTTTTTTAGATTCATCACCTCCACCATTTAAAACATAAAGTGAATCACCATTCCAATCTCCTGCTAATCTTTGTGCTGCAACATATACAACTACATAATCAACATCCCAATCTGTAAGTAAATTCCAAGCTTCATCAGGTGTACTCATAAATATTTCTGCAACTTTTGTAATTTGCCAATCACTAAGTGTTGCATTATCAATTAATGTAGTTCTTTCAGCAACAGTACTAATCCAATATCCATAATCCCACCAAGATGCAACAACTGAATCTTCAGGAGTATTGAGTTTTATCCATTCGAGTGTTTCTAGCCAATCATTACTAGGAGGGTATGTAGTTCCACCATTAAGTATCGTTGGTGGAAAATCTACACCACTAATCCAATTACTAGTAGTAGGATAAACAAGTGGAATTGTAAATAAAATAAAAATAATTGTGATAGATGAAATTTTTAATGAGTAATTTTTTTTCTTAGATAAATTAATTTTAAAAATTTCTTTTATTAAAATAGATAATCCAATAGATGTAAGAAAAATTAATGATATAGATGCAAATACCTCTAATCTAATAAATGCAGAACTAACATAAACACCAGTTATTCCCATAATGAGCACAAATACACGCATATCATTTCGTTCAAAAATTATAGATTGAGGTATTTTTTTAGATAAAAGAAACCAAGCCCCAAGTGCAGAGAAAATTAGTAAAATAGAATGGAAAAGGAATGATAATTGGATACTTGTAGTAGCATGTTCTGCAACTGAGTCAGTTAAAGGATCTAAAGTTGTTAAAAATGGATTAAGTGCATTAAGATATCTAAAACTGGGCAATGGTAAATAATCTTGTTCTTCACTTATTGTTACTAAAAAGGCTCCAATAATTAGAATTGAAAATAATAAAATTAATCCATTTCTTATTTTGTGTTCATCTTTACTTATTTTTTGAATAAATATACAAATTACTAAAAAGATAGTAGGAATTATTAATAAAATTCCTCCCAATCCAAATACAAAACCAGATCCAGGTCGTTCAAACATAATTGCAGATAAAAGAAAAGTTCCTACAAACAATGGAATGCTCCAGAGCAAAAATTTATGATCCTTTCTAACAAAAGGTAATGCTAAAATAAATAATCCTACTGGAATTATAAAAAATTGATTTCCACCCCAAGATGCCATTCCAAAGGTCATAATGATTCCTCCAAGAATAATTTTGGAAAATGCAGTTTTTTTATTTTCAGATCTTATTCCACTAAAAAAGAAATAGAAACCCAATAAAGCATAAAAAATTCCTAATGGTTCTGATTTAAACCATCCAATAGTCCCTCGTAAAATAATTGGAAGAGATACTGCAAAAAGTAATGAAGCAAATAATCCGGCTGTAGTTCCTGCAAATAATCTTACTAATCCAAAAATAACAATTACAGTTAATGAACCAATTACTGCTGGAAATAATATAGTGAAATCATATAGAGTTGAATTTCCGCCAAATATCTGATAAGTGATTGCTGCAGTGATGTGAAGCATGGTCTGAGAAGTGGCAGAAACATCTCTCCCAGATATTCCATCAAAGTCTTCTGGTAAGTACCAACTTTTATCATCATGCCATTGAAAATATTCAGATAATCCGTTTTCTACAATATATTCAGTAGCACGAAAATTAAAAAATGGATCAAATTCCATTAACTCATTGCCATAATCAGCAGGCTGAGATCTTATTAGAAAGGATATTGAAAATGCTAAAACTAGTACTCCAATTATAACAATATGATTTAATTTTAAATTAAAACTACCAATTTGAAATAATTGAGTTTGAGAATTCAATAACAAAATTAATCTGTGAACTGTTATTACTCTTTTGAATAAATAATTCTATTACATAGTTGCTTGAGAAGCATCATGGAACATCTGACTCTTTGCACAGCCAGCAGCAAGCTCATCACCTGCTCCACGTCTCATTAGTCCTCGGTATAGACCATCTTCGAGTTTTACTCCTTCACGTTCTTCCCATTCCTCTACAGTGATAGAATATTTCTTTTGAATTCTATCTCTATACCATTCTGGAATTACATTAAATGCACAAAATGGAACGATTCTAAGGTCCGGAGTTACATAGTGAATATCACATCTTTGTAATCTTTCTAAATCTTCATTGTATTTATCTTGAAAATGCATCATACCAAGGAATAATCCCTTGACGTGCCATGAACCAACTGAATCAAATGATCTCTTCATGAGTATGTTACCAAACATTTTTGCTAAATCTAATCCTGCTGGTTGTTTCTTACTATCAACAAAGCCCTTTAGTTTTCTTACAACTTCAAGCATTGTAAAGTATTTGTTTTTACCAGAACGAATTTCTTCTGCTTTATCTTCAAAGAGTTCTAACATTCCTTGAATATCACAGAATTTTGTTAATGGAACAAATTTCTTTGTATCTGCATCTTCAAAGATGTATGTTCCTGCACCACAAGCAAAGTGAATAGACAATTCATATTTTGGTTTACTTGAGAATGCTTCAATTACATTAGTTAGTGGCATACAACTTGGAACTGGGAACCAATCATCAACAGTTACTTGACCATCTGTTTGTTCTTCAATTCTTTGAACACAATCAGGTACTGTAATTCTGTATTTTTCACGTTCAGATTTACCCATTCTTCCAGTTAGTGATACTGGTTGGAAATTAACAGCGTGAACTACATCCATGTTCTTTTGTGCATATCTAATAATTCCGCCTAACTCATGATCATTAATTGATTTGATTACGGTTGGAACAAATACTACAGTAGTACCTGTTTTTCTACAACTATCAAGAGCATATGGAATTTCCCAATGATTTTTAGGATTTGTTCTTGCAGTTACACCATCAAAGGAAAGATACAAGTTGTTACATCCAGCAAGTCTTACTTCTCTTGCTGCTTCTGGATCCATTGCATGTCTAATACCATTAGTATTCATTTGAATGTGGTCAACACCCTCTTCTTTCATAATTTGAATAACATCAGCAATATCATCTCTAAGCATTGGTTCACCACCAGTAATTTGCATAGAGTTTCCTGGAATTGGTCTTTCTGCTCTTAGAGTTTTCATCATACCTCTGACTTGAGTATGATCTGGTTCATACATGTAAGCGCCTTCAAGGCCTTTCTTTACATAAAAGAAACAGTACCAACATGTTAAATCACATCTATTAGTTACAATCATGTTTGCTAATCCACTGTGGGATAAGTGGTTTGAACATAAACCACAGTTATTTGGACAAGAACATTTGTCAATCATTACATTTGGAGAATGTGCACCTTTGCCATCCATCCAGTAAGTACTAAATTTCTTGTACATTTCATAAGAACCAAAGTATAATTCCTCACATTCACCGTGAGTTGGGCAAACTTTTGACATGAAAACTTGACTATCTCTCTCAAAAACTTCAGCATCCAAAATCATATTACAATCAGGACAAATACTTTGAGTAAATCTGATAGTAGATTT
>CABXPS010000042.1 GCA_902514095.1 uncultured marine group I thaumarchaeote
TGGATCTCATACTCAATACGAACGTCCACAACCTACATGTGATAATTGTGGTTACATGGAACACTATGTTGGTTGGGATGAGTGGGATGGGGAATATGGTAAAAAGAAGAAGAATTTCTATCCTGAACTAGAAAAAAATGAAGATACTGGAAAATGGGATATCAAAAAATAGCCTTGATCAATTGCCAAATACATCAATTACGTAACGAATTGTATGAATTACACGCATAATGTAGCGTGTTTAGACTGGATTGTTTTATTAATCAAATAATTTGCCAGATAATAAAATGAGGATATCATCATTCAAAATTGGACTAGTATTGGTAGTTATCGGAATGATTTGGATTTCAGGTATATTTAATGAAACAGAAAAAAATCATGATTCAACATTACTAAAAAAATCAAATTCCATTGAATCAAAATTAGAATTTTCAGGAATGGGTATTGGATATTATAAAATATACATGCCGGATTTTTCCAATGAAAATGTATTTGTTCAAATTTTAGATAAAAATTTGAATGTGATACAAGAACAAAAAATCAATACTAAATTTTCAGTTGCATATTTTGATTTTGATAAAGATGGCACATATACAATAAAGGTGTCAAATATTTCAAAAAATTCAGTTAATTTACAAATAGAATTTGGGGATACAAATTCACAAAAAATGATAGCCCCCGGACTTATGATACTAGTAGGTTCTTTGATAATTATGTTAACTTCTTATCTAAAAATAAAAAATTACAATATAGAACAACCAGATGAAAATATTTCATAGATTTGAATACACTGTATAGTATGACCAAAAATTAAAATTAAATTAAAAATTAACCAAGTTGCAAAAAATAAAAATGCAATAATTGAGAAAGGGAGGAATAATTTTAATTTTGTATGTTCTCTATTTTTTATAATTAAAACTGCTCCCAATGATGCAAGAACTAAACCAAATTCAAGGGGTTGATGAGACCAAGAAATCAATCCATCAATTCCAAAAAGATCATGTGATAAAGAATCACCAAATCCAGAAATTATTTGAATAATAGAGCCTGCAATAACAAGTTTAATTCCAGTTTTTAAAGATCCATGAACTGATTTTCTAAGTAATAATAAACATCCCATACCTGCTGCAAAAGTTGTCATAAACACTCCAGTGTAAACCACAATGTGAGAAGGACTCCAAAAGAACTCAGGTTCTTTAAGAATATGAGAAATAGCATCCCAAAATCCAGCAGAAACAATTACGATAGAACCAATTACTGCTAAAATTGATACAAGTGAAACAAGCGTAGTAGATTTTAAGAGTAAGGAATTTGAAAATATTTGAATTAATTTCATTGTGTTGTTACGTTAGAAATGGACTATTTGAAATATTGTAATGATTCTAATTAATAAAAATAAACATTATGCGTAATTTTAAGAATTAACTATATTAGATGAAACGCTATGAACTAAACATGAATCCAGGAATAGGATTAATGAAGAGAAGATTAGAAAAGGAAAAAGATGCAATTGCATTGGCAATATCAGGTATTGCTAAAAAATATGACAAAAAACCAAAAGAACTCAAAACATTAGAAACAAAATATCATGATGATGCAGGAGATTGGTATGTTGCACTTGGATGGGAAGAAAAAAAGGCCATAGTAAAGATGGATTCAGTTTTAGGAACCATTACTGAAATTAAAGAAATTTAGAAAATTAAAAAAATAAGATTATAATTGGATTAATTTGAATATTATTGATGGATATTACAATTGAACCATGGAAAAAATTAATTATTCACGAAATTATTGAATACAAATTTGATGATTGGGTAAAACAAATAGCATTTAGTACAAGGTCATCTGGTGGAGGTATTCCAACTATGCAATGGACAAATGGAATTGTTTTTGCATCAGCCAGTCTCCCAACTACAAATGTAACTGTTGAGGAGCAATTAAAGGGAATTTTACATTGGTCATCAGTCTCATTTGCAATTAAAGAAAAATTTGAAAAACAAATTGTTAAAGAAAATGCAACAATTAACTTGGTAGATGTAAGTGTAAATGAGATTTTTAATAAATTATCTATTGAGTTAAAATCACAATCAAAATATACAAATTTAAAATCTGGCAAAAATCAATGAATATTGAAGAAGAAATTAAAAACTGTGGAATATACTCAAAGCAAATTAAACAATATGATCCTGATCCATTTTATGTAAATTATTTTTTTAGTAAATACATTAATTCAATTAATAATATAATTAATGGGATTTTTGAGGAAGCAAATATAGATTTTGGATTATTCATTAAAGGAAAAATTTCTCAAAAAGAATTTCATGAAATAGCAAATATGAAAAAAGATGTAAATGCATTAAAATTTTCTGAATGGTTTTCAATAAAATATAAAAAAGAGCATGAAAATCCATATCCAAATTCTATGAATAAAATTTGTCAATTCAAAAATGAAAATGAATCTTTGCCTAAAATTAAGATTATGATAAGAGCAATAGAGAGATACAAAAATGATTTTAATCAAGAAATTAAAATTGATTTAAGAAATGGGAAAATTATCTCAAAGGAACAATTAGATATTGAAATAAAAAGACAAACTCCAATATTTTTAGAAACAATTAATGCAAAAAGGAAGGAAAAAGATGAACCTAAAGTAACTAACAAGAAAATCATTGCATCTGCATTTGTAAATTTAGAAAAAGATAAAGATGTTGAAATTATGTATCTATGTCAAATTTACACACCTGTAATCAAACGATTAATTGATGAATCAAGAGATAAAATTAAAGAATTAACGAGTTGGAAATAAAATTAAAGAATTATTGAGATTTTGGCCACATTGAATTCCAAGTTTCAGCAAACTTTTTCATCATTTCACCATAGGCATTCATTTGTTCCAAACCAGAAGAACTTAGAGCCTTTTGCCAATTTTCAGTAAAATCTTTGAAAACAGAAGCATTTGCATCAGTCATTGATTTTTGCCAATTTTCAGTAAAATCTTTGAATGATTTCATTCCTGCATTAGTCATTGATTTTTGCCAATTTTCAGTAAAATCTTTAATTGTTTCAGGACTAGACTCTGCACTTGCTTTTTCCCAAACTTGATTGAATTTAGTTTGCATGTCATTACTGGCATTTTGGATTTGTTCAAAAATAGATTTCCAATTTTCAAGAGATTTAGAATATTCCCCCCATAATGAATCCCATTCATTATTTTTTGAATCTGTAGACATTAACTATTGAATACTAGCATTATTCTTAAGTGGATCTATGAAAATCAAATATCTATTTTTGACGATTTTTTAATCTTATTTCCATTCGAGATTTACCTTCTTCAAATTTTACACGATCCTCATCTGTTTTAAGAGCTAAATGAGGAACAGGAATTGGTTTACCATTTTGACCAAGAGCAACAAATGTTACAAAAGCAGTTGCAGTAATAGTACGAATTCCAGTTACAATATCTTCAGCTTCTACTTTAACTTCAATTTCCATTGAAGAATTATGAACATAGTTAATTCTAGCATTTAAAAAAAGAACATTTCCAACAAAAACAGGTTTCAAAAAATTTACACTGTCTAAAGATACTGTAACTGCATTAGATTGAGAATGACGTTGAGCAACTATACCTGCAACCATATCAATATTTTTTAAAATTTCACCACCAAACACATTTCCAGCTGGATTTGCATCTGTAGGAAACATTCGGACAATTACTTCAGCATGTGATTCAGATGGATTTTTTTCAGGTATATTGGAATTTTCTGATGACATTTTTTATCTCTAAATTATCTATAAAATCATCTAATTTAATTTGATCAGTTAATTATGATTATTTGAAATATTTTTCTAGTTTAATGTTATCAATTTTAGGGATTTTTGCCATCTCAAATCCTTCTGGACGTTTAGAAGTTGAGCGTGTTGCATCAATTCCCATTTTAGCAGTTTGTAATTTTTTTTGATCACTTGAAGGATCAAGACTAGAACCTCTTACATTTTTGATAATTACTAGATCCTTATCTGCTTGAAATCTAGTTGCCATAGCATATTCAACAGATTCGGCATTATTTGGATCAATATCTT
>CABXPS010000043.1 GCA_902514095.1 uncultured marine group I thaumarchaeote
ATCAATTGTAGGTTTTACAACCATTGATGATTCAGATTTATTATTAAAACCAGATCCAAGTACATTTGCAATTATTCCTTGGATGACTGAAAATAAAACAGCTAGACTTCTTTGTGATGTTTATTGGGGGGAAAATAGAGGAAGATTATCTAGAGATCCTAGAGGTATTGCTCAAAAAGCTGAAGAATATATCAAAACTCAAGGATTTGATTTTAGTACATGGGGTCCAGAAGTAGAATTTTTTGTTTTTGATAAAGTTCATTGGGATGTATTAACACCATACAAAGGACAATCATATTCAATTGAATCAAAGGAAGCTCCATGGAGTACTGATGGAACTGGATATCCAATGGGATTACAAGAAGGATATTACCCTACAACACCTTCAGATACCCTTACACCCTATAGAAATGAATGTGTAAATATTCTTAGTAATAATTTTGGAATTTTATGTGACAATCACCACCATGAAGTTGCAACTGCAGGACAATGTGAAATTGATATTTTGTATGATCATATGACAAATGCTGCAGATGCTGCACAATCTTACAAATATGTAATTAAAAATGTGGCACAAAAATATGGAAAAGTTGCAACATGTATGCCAAAACCAATTGCAATGGATGCAGGTTCTGGAATGCACGTTAATGTTAGTTTATGGAAAGGAAAGGAAAATGCATTTTATGATCCTGATGATGAAATTGAATTAAGTCAAGCTGGTAGATATTTTTGTGGCGGTATTATTAATCACGCAAAAGCATTATCTGCAATTTGCAATCCTACTACTAATTCATATCACAGATTAGTACCAGGATATGAGGCTCCAGCATATATTGCATGGAGTGCAGGAAATCGTTCTGCAATTGTAAGAGTTCCAAAACATTTGAAAGGAAAACAATATTCTAAATTAAAAAGATTAGAGTTTAGAGCACCTGATCCTTCATCAAATCCATATCTTGTATTTGCAGCAGTTACAGCAGCAGGAATGGATGGAATCAAAAAGAAAATGGACCCAGGTGAACAAATACGTGATGATATCTTTAAAATGACAAAATCAGATAGAGCTAAACGAGGAATTGGAGTTCTACCAAAAAGTTTGGGAGAAGCATTAGATGAATTAGAAAGTGATAGAAAATTCTTGAATCCAATTTACACTAATGATGTGATTGATAAAATTATTGAATTAGAGAGAAGAGATCAAAGAGAAATTGCAATTAGACCTCATCCTCATGAATTTTATCTATACTTTGATGTTTAGACTCTTCCAGTCATATGAAAAATAAAATAAAATGAAATTATTATTAAACTAAATCCAGATACAAAAAATATTCCTCTTTTGCTCTCAGATGTAGTAGTTTTATATAATAAAATACAACCAGCAAGACCTGTAAATAAAATAAAAATACCATAAATTACAACATCAAAACTTTGACCTGAAATTAATGGATGGAAAAAACCAGAAAGTAATGCAAAAAATATAATTAGATAAACATACTTGAAACTAGAAAGTGCTTTAGATGAAACATTACTCATTGTGATTTGTAATTATAGTTATAAAATAAACTTTTGAAGGAAGAAAGTTTTTGAAAATAATCTCACATCATTCCGCCCATATCAGGCATTCCACCCATTCCACCCATTCCAGGTGGCATTCCACCACCCATTCCAGGTGGCATTCCAGGTGGCATTCCTCCTTCTCCTCCACCGCCACCACCAGAACTTTGGGTAGCGATTACATCATCGATTCTAAGAATCATACATGCTGCTTCAGCTGCTGCTGAAACAATTTGAAGTTTAACGGCTAATGGTTCAATAATATCACTTGATTTCATATTTCCAATTTTTCCTTTCATAACATCAATTCCAGTCCATTTTTCACCTTTTTGTTGTTTAGAACGAAGAATTGTAAGAGTATCAATTGGATCCATACCTGCATTTTCTGAAAGTGTTAATGGAATTGATTCTAATGCATCTGCAAATTTCTCTGCAGCTAATTGTTCTCTACCTTCTAATGATTTTGCCCAGCCTCTAAGTTTTGTTGAAGCAAATGTTTCAGGAGCACCTCCACCTGCTACAATTTGTGGTTTTAAAATTACATCTTTTACTACCATTAATGCATCATGAACAGAACGTTCAACTTCATCAACTACTCTTTGAGAACCACCACGTAAAAGTAAAGTTACAGATTTAGGATGTTTACAACCTTCAATGAATACCCATTTATCGTCTTCAATTTTTCTTTCTTCAACATTTTCTGCACTACCTAAATCTTTTTCAAATAGATCATCAAGATTAGTTACGATTCTAGCACCTGTTGCTTTTGCAAGTTTAGTAAGATCACTTTCTTTAATTCTTCTAACTGCAATAATACCTGCCTTAGCTAGATAATGTTGTGCCATATCATCAAGTCCTTTTTGACATAATACTACATTTGCGCCAGAACCAATTACTTTATCAACCATTGTTTTTAGCATTCTATTTTCTTCATCTAAAAATGATTTTAGTTGTTGAGGATTTGAAATGTTAATTTTGGCATCAGTTTCAGTTTTACTAATTTCTAATGCAGTGTTAATCAATGCAATTTTTGCATCAGTAATTTTTCTAGGCATACCTCCATGAACAACTTCTTTGTCAAGTACAATGCCTTCAATAATAATAGAATCTTTAATGGATCCTCCTGCTTTCTTTTCTACTTTAATATCATCAATATCAACTTCATAACTTTCATCTTCTTTTTCAGAAACAGCCATTACAGATTTTACAACAATATCAGCAAGTAAATCAGAATCTTTTCTAACTAATTTAGTTTGCATTGAAGTTTTTGCAATTTTTGTTAACATGTTTTTATCAACTGGAGAAATTGAATCTGCAATTTCTTCAAGATATTCTTTACTTTTTCTTGCTGCTTTTTTATATCCATCAACAATAATTGTTGGATGAACATCTTGATCAATTAATGATTCAGCATGTTCAAGTAATGAACCAGCTAAAACAACAGCAGAAGTTGTTCCATCACCTACTTCATTATCAGTAGTTTTAGAAATCTCAACTAGCATTTTTGCTGCTGGATGTTGAACATCAATTTCTTTAAGAATAGTAGCACCATCATTTGTAATTGTAACATCACCTAAGGAATCAACTAGCATTTTATCTAAACCACGAGGTCCAAGACTACTTTTAACTAATTCTGCAACTAATTTTGCTGCAGCAATGTTGTTTTGTTGAGCATCTTTGCCTTTTTGTTGTAATGCACTTTCTTTAAGAACTAGTACAGGTCCATTTGGTCCTTGTTGAATTGATGCCATTTAGATTCATTTTCAATTCTCAAAATCCCCCTTTTTAACATTGCCTAATTGATTGGTGAAATGTAAGATCGTTTTTTGACATCAATAATTCCACCTGCAAGAATCCTTACAGAAGGTAGTGCTAGAAAAGGTAAGAATAAAGGAATTAAGTGAGGTTTACTGAATTTACATCCTAAATCTACAATAGAATTATTGATCTGTTCAAAATTAGATGAAACAGTCTCAAAAGAATCAGTTGAAACAATTCCCCCAAATTGTAAAGGTAATGAGGCAAGAATTTTTCCAGACTTAACTACAACTAAACCACCTTGATTTTTAATTAAATGGTTTGATGCTATTGCCATATCAGAATCATTTGAACCAAGTATAATCAAATTATTTTCATGAAAACTCCAAGTTGAAGCAAATGCACCTATATCAGCACCAAAATTTTCAAGAAAACCAATAGAATGTTTACCTGTTCCATGAATTCTGTCAAATGCTGCAATTTTCCAAGTATCAGAATCTAAAGATGCAGAAACATGACCATCCCTAGAATTAAGTTCGGATGTTCCCAATTTAGTAATTATTTCATTTTGCA
>CABXPS010000044.1 GCA_902514095.1 uncultured marine group I thaumarchaeote
TGGTGCAATTTGTGCTGCATTAGTTGAAGATGCTAGTGCACAAGGAATTGGTTTTTCAGCAGTTGTTAGTCTTGGAAATAAAGCTGCAATGAGTGAAGTAGATGTTCTAAAAATTCTTGCAAATCACAAACAAACTGAAGTTATTGTAATGTATCTTGAGGATATGGGAGATGGCCAAGAATTCCTTAAAGTTTGTAAAAATATTACTAAAAAACTCAAAAAACCTGTACTTGTTCTTAAATCTGGGCGTAGTCCTGAAGGTGCAAAAGCTGCAATGTCTCATACTGGTGCATTAATGGGTTCTGATGAAATCTATGATGCATTACTAAAACAATCTGGTGCAATTAGAGTTGATACTATGGAAGAATTATTTGATTATGCAACAGCATTTTCTAAACAACCATTACCCTTAGCAGGTGATCTTGTAATTGTTTCAAATGCAGGTGGACCTGCAATAATTTCAACTGATGCATGTTCAAAAATGAATATCAAAATGGCAGATATTACTAGTGTTAGAAAAAAAATTGATGCAGTAATTCCACCTTGGGGAAGTTCTCGAAATCCTGTTGACATTGTAGGTGATGCTGATTTTAATAGATTCAATAATGTTTTAGATAGAGTTCTTGCACATCCAAAAGTCGGTTCAGTAATTTCAATGTGTACTCCTTCTGGAACATTAGATTATGATAAACTTGCAGAAATTATTGTTAGTATGTCAAAAAAATACAAAAAAACAATGCTTGCTAGTTTAATGGGATTAGATGAAGGAATTACTAATAGAGAAATTTTAGCGAAAGGTAATGTTCCATATTATACATATGCTGAAGGTGCAATCAGAACTCTTGCAGCAATGATTAGATTTAGAAATTGGGTTAAATCATCAAATGGTAAAATTACTAAATTCAAAGTAAATAAAGTAAAAGCACAAAAAATTTTTAATAAAGTTAAAAATGAAAAAAGACCCAATCTCTTAGAAGAAGAAGGTCAAGAAGTTCTCAAAGCATATGGTTTACCACTTCCTAAAAGTGCACTTGCTACAAATGAAGCAGAAGCTGTAAAAACTGCAAAGAAAATTGGCTATCCTGTTGTAATGAAAATTGCATCACCTCAGATTATTCATAAATCTGATGCTGGTGGTGTTAAAGTAAATCTAACTAATGATGTTGAAGTAAAGGTTGCATTCAAAACCATTATGAGAAATGCCAAAAATTATGATAAAAAAGCCGAGATAAAGGGAGTTTTGATTGTAGAGATGGTAAAAGGAGGTAAAGAATTAATCATTGGTTCTAAACTAGAGCCTGGATTTGGTCCAGTAATCATGTTAGGAATGGGTGGAATATACGTAGAAGTTCTAAAGGATGTCACATTCAAACTTGCACCTGTAACTGATAAAGAATCTGATGATATGATAGCCTCAATTAAAACACAAAAACTTCTTCAAGGTGTTAGAGGAGAAAAACCATCTGATATTGCAAAACTATCTGAATGTATTCAGAGATTATCTCAATTAGTTACTGACTTTAAAGAGATCAAAGAATTAGACATGAATCCTGTACTTGTGATGGAAAAAGGAAAGGGTTGTAAAATTTTAGATGTTAGAATTGGTCTATAACAATATTTTATTCGTAAAATTTTCATTCTTGGAATTTAGACTATTTATAGAACTTAGACCTGATTGATCCATGGCTAATGTGTTAAAAACAATTAGATCTGGTGATGATTACATTGAAAGTCTTAGAAATAGAAATCTCAAAGTATATCTTTTTGGAGAATTAGTTAAAGAACCTGTAGATCATCCAATTATTAGACCTTCAATTAATGCAGTTGCTGAAACTTATGATCTTGCAGTACGTGAAGAAGCTCTTGCTTCAGCTGATTCATCCATTACTGGATTGAAAGTTAATAGATTTTTACACATTGCAGAAAGTGCAGAAGATTTAGTTTTACAAAATAAAATGCAAAGAAAACTTGGACAAAATACTGGTACATGTTTCCAAAGATGTGTTGGAATGGATGCTATGAATTCTTTACATTCAACTACATTTGAAATTGATGAAAAACATGGAACCGATTATCATAAGCGCTTTTTAGAATTTGTAAAAATGGTTCAACAAGAAAATCTTGTAATCGGAGGTGCAATGACTGATCCAAAGGGTGATCGAAGTAAAGGTCCATCTGAACAAGATGATCCTGATTTATTCACACGAATTGTTGACAGTGATGAAAAAGGAGTCTATGTTTCTGGCGCTAAAGCACACCAAACTGGTTGCATAAATTCTCATTGGATAATTTTGATGCCAACTATTAGATTAACTGAAAATGACAAAGATTGGGCAATTGTGGGTGCAATTCCGGCAGATGTTGAAGGACTTACTTACATTTACGGTAGACAATCTTGTGATACTCGAGCAATGGAAGAAGGTGATATTGATTCTGGTAATGCAAAGTTTGGTGGACAAGAAGCTTTGATGATTTTAGATAGAGTGTTTATTCCATGGGATAAAGTATTCATGAATGGAGAATTTGAATTTGCATCAATGTTAGTTGAGCGATTTACTTGTTATCATAGACGTAGTTATGTATGTAAAACTGGATTAGGTGATGTCTTAATTGGTGCAGCTGCAACAATTGCAGATTATAATGGAGTTCCAAAAGTTTCTCACATTAAAGATAAAATTATTGAGATGACTCATCTTAATGAAACAATTTTTGCAGCTGGCATTGCATCTTCACATCAAGGACAGAAAATGAAATCTGGTGTTTATCTAAATGATGACATGCTTGCACAAGTTTGTAAACATAATGTTACTAGATTTCCATATGAAATTAGTAGATTAGCACAAGACATTGCAGGTGGATTAATGGTTACATTGCCATCTGAACAAGACTTTAGACATCCAGAAGCTGGTCCAATGTTAAAAAAATATCTTGCTGGAAGAAAAGGTGTAGATGTAGAAAATAGAATGAGAATTTTAAGATTAATAGAAAATATGACCCTTGGTAGAAATGCAGTTGGATATCTTACAGAATCTATGCATGGAGCAGGTTCACCACAGGCACAAAGAATTCAGATTCAAAGACAAATGCAAGTAGGTTACAAGAAGAATTTAGCAAAGAATTTAGCTGGAATTACAAATAACACTGAAGAACCTAATGAACCATCTGATTATTTCAAACGAGTTTTCAAAACAAAAGATTCTGTTCTTTAATTAACTGATTTTTCTTCATCATCTGATTTTTCTTCATCATCTTGATTTTTCTCTTTAGTAATTTCTGATTTTTTTATATCCTCAGAATATTCTGAATCTGATTCTATTTTTCCAATATCTGATAATTCTTCTAATGTTTCTTTACTAACTATGTCTTCTACATCTTTTTTCTTACCTGCAAATTGTTTAATTATCATAATTCCAATTACAACTGCAATAATGATATAATTCATTGGAGGTTTCAAAATTTGTGTAATGTAACCTACTTGTGGAATTATGTATGCAACTTTTCCAATATATTCTTCTTCTGTAATTGGATAATCTGTTCCTCTAATCCATGTTGGATTTGCATCGCCTTGTGTTCTAACTGTTTTTGGGTCTTCATCAAGTATCGCTTGAACTCTATGAACAATCACTCTATTATGATCTGATGGTCTATCAAACACAATAATATCTCCTACTTGAACTTCTTCGAATGGTTCATGTCCTTGAATAATTATAATGTCATAAACTTCTAAAACTGGAATCATACTTCCACTTGCAACAACATAAAATGGATTTTGTGTTCCAAATGCCGCTTGCAATCCAATCCAAATTATTAGAATTGCTACTGCAACAATCACAATGTCTTTGATTACGCCTTTTGA
>CABXPS010000045.1 GCA_902514095.1 uncultured marine group I thaumarchaeote
GGTAAAAAAGTTGGAAAAGGTTTTGGATTAATTACAAATCCAGAATTTCTTAGAGAAACTAACGCAATAAACGATACAATTAGTCCACATGTTGTTGTAATTGGTGGGTACAATGATAAATTTACAAATAAAGTAGAAAATTTTTATAAAAAATTTCATAAAAAAATTCCAATTGTAAATACAAATCATCAAACAGCTGAAATGATAAAATATACAAATAACTCATTTTTAGCTACAAAAATTAGTTTTATCAATCAAATTGCTACTATTTGTGAAGCTATATCAGGAGTAAATGTAGATGCAGTTGCAAAAATTATAGGATTGGATCCAAGAATAGGAAATCTTTTCTTAACTGCAGGACCAGGTTATGGAGGTTCATGCTTACCAAAAGATGTAAAGGCAATTATTAATTTTTCAAATAAATATAAAATCAAACCAGCATTATTACATGCAGTAGAGGAAATTAATCAACAACAGTTAGAAAATATAATTAACACAATAAAGAAAAAAGTTGGAAAAATTAATAATAAAAAAATAGCAATTTTAGGGCTTGCATTTAAAGCTGATACAGATGATATTAGAGATTCAATATCAATAAAATTAATTAAATTATTATTAAAAAAGAATGCAAAAATTATTGCACACGACAGAAAAGCAATATTCAATACAAAAGTAGTGTTAGGAGAAAAAATTCAATATACAAACTCAATTAAAGATGCTTTAAAAAATGTGGAATGTGCAATAATAATGACAACATCTAATGAATATTCAAAAATTAATAATAATGAATTGAAATTAATGAAAAAACGAGTGATTATAGATAGTAGAAGATTATTAGTTAATCATAATTTAGATATAGATTATTCAGCAATTGGAATGGGTTAAATTATTTTTATTTAATTAATTCTTTCATTATTTCAACCAAGGATTCAACTGCATTATCATTAGTTAAATTTTGCATAGTATATTCTCTTCCAGCATTTGCAATATCTTCCCATTTTGAGTTATCAGGATCTGTCAAGTATTCTTCAAATTTTTGCTTATAGTTTTTTTCATTGATAAAAATTGCAGTTTCATTATTCTTAAATCCCAATATTTCAGCACCATTTTTTTCTGTAATTTCCATAAATGTAAGACAGTTTGAAGCTGTACTTTCCCAATATTTTATCACAGGGTATAATGAATGTGATGCTATAGAAGTTTGATATTGTCCTAAAAGTTTTGGATAATTATCATTAACATATTTGTGATTAAGGGTTGTAGTATAATCAACATAAGGTAATTTTATAGACATTGTTCGAAGTTTATAGTGTTTTAACATACTATTTTCACCCCTAAATCTAATAATTTGTTCAAATAATCTTCCAGTTAATTTTGTACTAGCAGCAGCACCAGAACATAAAATTTTATTTTTTATTCTTTGGGAAAAAGGAGTTAGATTTTGATAAAGAGATGATTCAACTCCATAAATAATTACTTTATATTTAAAATTTTTAGGATAATATTTGTAAAAAAAACTTTCAGGTAAATAACCAAAATAATAATCAATTTTATATTTTTCATGGTATTCTATCTTTCCTTTAATTTTAGCATCATGTGCATCATTTATTCTACAAATTACAGGAATGTTTAGATTTTCAATTCCAATTAACTCATCTGGAGAACCCCATGGATGATTTTCCCATAACAAAATAATATCAAAATTATTTTTTAAGACAGATGTATCAAAACTTTTTTCTGCAGGAAAATAAGATACATCTAATTCATCATTTCTTTTTAATGCATCCATAAAAAAATGGTAATAAGTAGTAGCCCATGCTTTTTTAGACATATATGGATTTGAAGATTTGTAGATAAATGCAACTCTAATTTTTTTCATTATGCAGAAATCTTAAACAAGATAGATTTTAACATTTGTTGAATAGAATTAATTATACCCCATAATAGTAAAAACATATGGATTTTGTTATAACTGGAGGTGCTGGATTTATTGGCAGTCATATTGCAGAGCAATTAGTCAATACAGATCATAATGTCACTGTTATTGATAATCTAAGTAATGGGAAGAAGAAAAATTTGAATAAAATTATTAACAAAATTAAATTTGTTAATGGCGATATACGAGATTTTGATTTATTAAAAAATACACTAAAAAATACTGATGGAGTGTTTCATCAAGCGGCTTTAGCTTCTGTTCAAGAATCATTCTCAAAAGAACAAGAATATCGTGACGTAAATGTAGGAGGAACTGAAAACATCCTAAAACTTGCCAAAGAATTTAATTTTAAAGTTGTATATGCAAGTTCTTCAAGCATATATGGAAATCCTGAAAAAATTCCTATTAAAGAAAATGATAAAAAAAATCCCATCAATCCTTATGCTGTAACAAAACTCGATGATGAAAATTTAGCAATAAAATATGCAAATATGGGAGTACGAGTAATTGGATTAAGATACTTTAACGTATTTGGAGAAAAACAGTCATCTACATATGCAGGAGTTATTAAAAAATTTGTGAAAAAAGTACGAAGTAATGAAGCCCCTATCATAAATGGTGATGGTCAACAAACTAGAGATTTTGTATATGTAGGAGATGTTGTTAATGCAAATATTTTAGCTATGAATAGTAATGTTGATCATGAATTTTTTAATATAGGTACAGCCACTACAATTACTGTTTTAGAATTAGCTAATTTAATTATAAAATCATTTAATCTTTCATTGAAACCAATACATGGTCCAGAATTACCAGGAGATGTTAAAATTACTAAGGCAGATATTTCACAAGTTGAAAAAATGCTTAAGTGGAAACCTAAAACAAGAATAGAAGAATGGTTAAAAAATACAATTATTACTGGAACAAATCTTGACCTTCTTACAGAATAGTAACTCTTATGTCTTTTCTAAAATTTAGATTTAATGTAATATGAAACGATTACTAATTGGTGCATCTAGTTCAAAGATATTTCATCTTAATGAATTTGCTAAAGAATTAATCAAACTTAAAATTGAGACAAAAGTTGTTTTTGATGCAGATTATTCTGATGGATTTCCAAGTAGAAAAATTAAGCATTGGTTAAAACCAAAAAAGACATTTAAAAAATTGATTGAAGAATTTAAACCAGATATAATTTTAGTAGATAGACAAAGACATTTTGGATTAGATGCAATTAAAGAAAAAATTCCATTAATTATCCATCTAAGAGGAAATTATTGGAAAGAAATGAAAACAGCTCGTAAAACAATATACAAATCATTACCTAAACAAGTAGCACTTAATGCATGGGAAAAAATTGGTGAAGAATGTTTCAAAGGAGCAGAAATAATTGTTCCAATTTGTAAATATTTAGATGAAATTACAAAGAAAAAACTTGAAAATAAAAATACATTTGTAATGTATCAAGGAATTGACCCATCAAAGTGGTATAATACTAGCGGAATTAAATTAGAACATCCCTGTGTAGGGTTACTCCAAGGAGCTGTTATTTGGGATAAAACAAAAGAATTATTAATTTTAGAAAATGTTCTTGAAAAATTACCAAATGTGAAATTTTATTGGGTAGGAGATGGACCATTTAGAAA
>CABXPS010000046.1 GCA_902514095.1 uncultured marine group I thaumarchaeote
AAATAATCATGGGCTTAATCAAAGATTCAGAAGAAGGACAACGTCCAGAACAAACTAAAGAAGATTTAGAGAGAGCATTAAAGGGTAAATTTGTCACATGTAAAATTCAATATAGAGACACAAAAACAGATGCACTTGTCTGCAATGTGTTTGTTCAAAGACCACCAGAAGATTCAGTTTAATTTTTTTAAATAATTTTAATATACATTTGAAATTAATTTTTCATTTTTTCTATCCATGTTTCTAGAAAAACATGATGTTTTTCACCAATTAAATTTAAGTTGTAACCTACCTCACCTTCTTTTTTTATAATCGGGGTAATGATTCCTTGTTTTACCATAATTTGTAAAGTGGGATTATTTTTGAATGGATATCCAGGATCTTTGTTTAAAATTTTAAAATATTCTTTACCCTTAGTAGTTAGTGTAAAAACAATATTTTGTCGATCTACAGAATCAACAATAGGTTCCAAAATCCAGTCATTTACTAAATCCGACAAAATCAAATTATCATCAAACTTATCTTCAGTTTCTTCCACAAATATTAAAAAACTATAGAGTATATGAAATTTGAATAGAATTATTTACTTTAAAAATTATAAAAATAACGGCTGATGATGATACCAACGGGTTCTATCTGATTCCTCAATCTGATGATACTTTGCCGAATTTTGAAGCCCAATATTTTAAATCGGAATTTGATTTGTAAAAATTATTGCAATAGTTTCATACATAATTAAATGCAGTATTTATCAGATGACTGGATTACATCACTGCTGACCAAAATCATATAATACAGATAAAAAAACAATGGTCATGACAGAAGATGTATGTGATTTTTGTAAAGGGGCAGGTTCAAGTTCAACTAATGTTTGTGTTTATTGTAATGGAACAGGAGAATGGAATCAGGCTGCTCAATCATATGTAAAAAATCACATCTGTCAATGCATTGTATTAGATAGAAAATTCTGTCCAGTTTGTAACAAACCGTGTCATCATGATACAAGTCTTAATCCAAAACAGACAATTGATTCAGGTTATGGTGGAATGTCAGTGCCTGAAATTCCAATGTAATGAAATAAAGTCTAAAAATAAGAAAAAGTTTTCTAAAAATCATCAAATTATTTAAAAAATAAAAGAATTTTACAATAGTTTAATTACAACATGAATCGATGAAATTTAGAAAATATGTCATACAATAGAGAAGATAGAGAAATGTTTGACGCAAAATGCGGAGACTGTGGAAATGATTGTCAAGTACCATTACAACCAAAACAAGACAGACCGGTATATTGCAGAGAATGCTTCCAAAATCACAAACCAGAGCCACGACAAGGTGGCAGATTTGGTGGAAGATCAGGTGGAAATGATAGAGGTTCTAGATTTGGTAATAGAGATGACAGACCACGAGAAATGCATGACGCAAAATGCGGAGAATGTGGAAATGATTGTCAAGTACCATTTATACCAAATGAAGACAGACCTGTATATTGCAGAGAATGCTTCCAAAATCACAGATAACATAAACAAATTGTTTTGAGAAAAACACTCAGAACTTTGTAACTTTTATTAAAATCAAAATTTACAAACTCACGCAAATTTTAATTAAAAAAACAAAGATCAAACAAAAATTAAATTCCCTAATATATGATGTAATTTAATAAATTTCAAAGAATGGTTCTAGTAAATAAAAAAATGTTAGCAGGAGGAATGTCAATGGTGATTGTAGGATTAATACTAACCATAAACATCAATGCTGCAGTTCCAGTTGGTCAAACAGGAATGACTGATGAAGAAAAGCTTGATTTGATGTTAGCAGAACAAGAAAATGAAGATTATAATACACTAGCAGGAATTTTGTTTGGTTTAGGATTTTTACTAGTATTGATTAGTTTTGGAGCAAGAAGGAAAAAAGGCAAACCAACAAAAAAAGTAGAAAAAAAAGCAGAATAAGTAAAAATCAAATGTGCTAAAAATTTTTTAAAATTCCAAAATGAGTATTTCTTTGTGCAGGTATACGGCCAATTTCTTTTACCATGGTAGCTAATTCATCAACAGATGAAGTTGTAGGTTTACCAGCTGCACGGTAAATTTCTTCAGAAAATGCAGTTCCTACCAAATCACTTCCACCATTAGATAATGCAACTTGAGCCAATTTTTTTCCATATGCAACCCAATAAACAGAAATATTGTTTAGTGTATTTGCAAGCATTAATCTAGATAAGGCAGTTATTCTTAAATCATAAACTGAAGAGCATTCATTATTTACCAAATTGTCTTGTTCCAATTCAGTATTATCCAAACTGAATTTTAATGGGATTAGTGTTACAAACCCATTAGTTTTCTTTTGTAATTCACGTATTTTTATCAAATGATCAACGATATGTTCAGGTTTTTCAATATGTCCATATAGCATAGTAACATTACTTTTAATTCCCATATTATGGGCTTCTTCAATCACATCAAGCCACTGTTGACCAGTACATTTACCTCGTACAATTTTTCCACGAATGTCAGGATGAAATAGTTCTGCACCCCCACCAGGCATAGAATCTAATCCAGCATTCTTTAAACGAGATAAAATTTCCTTAGTAGAAATTTTTGTAAGTTTAGATAAATAAAAAATTTCAGCAGCAGTTAATGCTTTGATGTTTAATTCAGGATAACTTGTTTTAATGGTCTTCATCATATCTTCGTAGTACTCTAAAGGGAGTTTAGGATGAAATCCACCAACAATATGGACTTCAGTTGCGCCCATTTGTTTAGCAATTCCAACACGTTGTTCAATTTCTTTAGGAGTTAAGGTGTATGCATCATCCTCATCTCCTTTTCGATAAAAGGCACACATTTGACAACTTGCAGCACAGACATTAGTGTAATTCATGTAATAGGATGCTGCAAAAGTTACTGTATCACCGACCAATTTTTTTCGTGTAGAATCTGCAACTGCACCAAGTAAATGTAAATTATCATAATTCATTAAATCTAAACCATCCTTGTAAGATAATTCTTCACCAGCAAGAGCTCGATCTAATGCCTGAGAATCCCCAACAAGTTGTTCTAACATACTCATCAACTTCATTATGATGATATATTCCTTAATCTTTCAAGGGTTTTCAGGAGAGTATAGTTCTTCACCAATGTCATTACATAGAATTTTCTTAGTAGATCTTAAGCATTTTTGAAATGTATAATCTAATAAGTAGAGGTCAACTTTCGATAACTAAATCTAAGTTGACCAATTGAATAGAAAAAAGAAAAGAAGCTAGTGTGGAATTATCCTAACATTCTTACTATTACATTTTAAAAATTAATTATTTATGAAATGCTCAATTGAAACAATCATGTCAGCTAGTGTAATTTTATCTTCAGATACCCACACAATTAGGTTTGTAACCCAAGGCGGTAACTGTTCATCTGCAATTCCAAGTACTGTTGCAAGCTCTGACACATCTTGCTGAGAACCAGTCCAATCAGAAACTATTTCATTCAGTATCGACTCATCATAGAATCCCAAAACCTTTTGATTTACTTTTGATGCAAATACTAACGGTTCGTTTCCTGTAACTTTCAAAGTTAATGG
>CABXPS010000047.1 GCA_902514095.1 uncultured marine group I thaumarchaeote
GGTTCAGACTCAAATAGAAAGAGAAAAAAGTTTGGAAGAAGATAATCAATCATATTTTTGGATAAAATCAGAAGGAGAACAAAAAATTTCTACTGAAAATTTAGTTCCAGGAAATCAAGTATACAAAGAAAAATTAATTATTAAAAAAGGAATTGAGTATAGGTTGTGGGATCCATTTAGAAGTAAACTAGCAGCAACAATAATGAATGGATTAGAAAATTTTCCGTTCAAAAACAAGACTAAAGTTTTGTATTTAGGGGCATCAACTGGAACAACAGTAAGTCATGTTTCAGATATTGTAGGTCCAAGTGGATTAGTTTTTGCAGTAGAACATGCCAGTAGAGTTGCAAGGGATTTTTTAGATAGAGTGGCAACACATAGATCAAATATTATGCCAATCTTGCAAGATGCAAGAAAACCTAAAGAATATTTTTCAGTATTTGGAAAAGTAGACGTGGTATATGTGGATATAGCACAGCCTGATCAAACAAAAATTGCTATAGAGAATTGTGATATGTTTCTAAAAAAAGGGGGATTTTTCTTTTTAGTAATTAAAACTAGAAGTATAGATGTTACAAAGGCACCAAAGAGAATTGTTGAAGAAGAAATAAAAAAACTAAGAGAGAAATTTGAAATTTTAGAATCAATAGATCTACACCCATATGATAAAGATCATGCAATGGTTATTGCAAAATACAAAAACTAATTTTTATCCATTATTTTTTGAACAGGCTTCCAACTTTTACGTACAAAAACAGGCATAACATGATTTTTTTTGTAAAATTTAGTCACAAATTTAACAGTAGTAGTATCAGAAGGATAACCACTTCCAAGATTATGGATTTTTCTTAATCGTTCAATTGATTTATCTCTACTTACTTTAGCAAGAATCGATGCAGCAGAAACTACTACAAATCTACTATCAGCATGATGGTATGATTTAATTTTATGATCATTGGAAAGTTGAGAAATTTTTTTACCAAATCGAAGAGGTTTAACATCACAAGAATCAACATATGAGGTATCTGCATCTAATTTTGAAACAACTTTTGCCATATATTTTGCCTCTAAATTATTTAGAAGATGTTTCTTAACACTAGCATCAATAGAACGTGGCGGAATTTTCACAACATAGTAATCATCAACAATGTCAATTATTTTTTTATAAAGAATTCCTCGAGATTTTGAAGAGAGTTTTTTTGAATCTTTCACACCAAGTGAAGTTAATTTTCTCAGATTTTTTTTTTCTAAAGAAACACCAGCTATAACCAAAGGCCCCAACATAGAACCACGTCCAGCATCATCAATTCCACAAATTTGCATAAATTTTGTCTTAAAATACAAGTATTAAACCGTTATACGTCATGAAAAATTAGAAAAACAAATGAAGGAATCAAATGAATTATTTCAAGAAATTACAGAAGGAAATACAAAATTATTAGTTCCAAAAAAATCATTAACAGAAAAAACACCACCAATTAAACCAGCATTTTTTAATCCCAAAGCAAGAACAAATAGAGATTTTTCAATGATTGCATATGCTGCATTTTTAAAAAAATTTGAAGGTCCAAAAATTTTCTTAGAAGGATTATCAGGTGTAGGAGCAAGAGGGTTGCGAGTTGCAAATGAATTAAAAATTGAAAAAATGATTATCAATGATCTTAATCCAACTGCACTACAAATGGCAAGACATTCAGCTAATCTAAATAATTTAAAAAATATTGAATTTTCAGAAAAAGAAGTATGTGTGTTTCTAAGTGAGCATTCTAGGAAGGAAAAAAGAGGGTCATTGGTAGATATTGATCCATTTGGTTCGCCTGCTACTTTTTTTGATTGTGGAATTAGAGCAACCATGCACGGTGGAATGCTATCTACAGCAGCAACAGATCTTCAGGTTCTAAACGGTCTATTTCAAGGAGCATGTAAAAGAAAATACGGCGGGATTCCAATAAGAGTCGAATATGGAAATGAAATGGCAATTAGATTGATTTTAGGAAGTCTTCGTTCAGTAGCTGCCAGATTAGGAATAGAAATCATTCCAATGTTTGTTGAAAGTGAAATGCATTACTATAGAACATATGTTAAAATTCTAAATCGAATAGATCAAGAAGAAAATATAGGATACATTATACATTGTAAAAATTGTGGACATAGAAAAATTTCATTAAAACAACAACAAGAATGTGAATTATGTAAATTAAAAACTAGTATTGCAGGTCCATTATGGATTGGAAAAATATTTGATAAAGAATATGTTAAAAATATGATTGAAGAAATTCCAAATTTAAAAATAAATAAATCATGTGAGAAGACACTTTACAAATGTCTGGATGAATCAGAAATGCCAGGAACATATTTTACATTAGATGAAATTGCTAAAAAAAATAAATCATCTCCACCTAAATTAGAAAAAATAATTTTAAATTTAAAAGAAAAGGGATTCGTATCCAGCGTAACATCATTTAATCCAACAGGGTTTAGAACTAATGCAAACATAAATGAAATAATTAAAATGTTTTAAGTTATCCAGTAAAACCCATACAAACACAATATAGCTCACTACTTTGTTTTCTACTAGCATCAGGTTTTGTAAGATTGATTCTAGCAAATTTTTTCTTGATATAATCCCTAAATTCTAAAGTATATTCACCATCAAATACTTTGAAGACAGCATTTCCTCTATGAGCCAAAACTTTATCCATAATTTTGGTACAATCATAATTAAGAGAAATTTGTCTGGCATGATCGACAGACCAATTTCCTGACACCTGAGGTGAAAGATCACAAATTACAGCACCAACCTTACGCCCAAAATAAGATAAAACATCATCAGGTAAAAATTCATTTTCAATATTTTCACGAACTATATGAGCACCAGGTATTTCTTCAACATAAGATAAATCAACACCCATTACTTTACCTTGATTTCCAACTAATTTGACAGCAACCTGAGTCCAACCACCAGGGGCACATCCAAGATCCAAAACATAAAATCCAGGACCAATTAAACGATATGATTGATTTAGTTCTTTTAATTTAAATGCAGATCTAGCTCGAAAACCTTGTTCATGAGCTAATCTTCTATAATGATCTTTTCGTGCATCTGCTAATTTCATTTGGCCTTCAAAGGTTTTTTAAATTCAGCAATAACCCAATCTTCAATAAGCTGGCAGGTTTTAGGACTTATTTCACCATCAAGAGAACATTTTTGTTCAACAGTACAAACTAAACAGGGAGAATTTTCAATAGATTGAGTACTGATAGGGGTTTTCTTTAAAATTAATTTATATGTCCAACGATCATTTTCAAGAAGTTTTTCTCTAGTGATAGTTCCCATTCTTTCAAGTTTTAAAGATAATCTAGAACCATCACGGCCTGAAAGTTTAAGTTTTTTCCATAATTCACTTTGTAACATACCATCAGATTCACGTTCGGCTAAAATATCACATATTTTATTTGTGAGTCGTTCCATGTCAACTTTTTCAATTTGGAAATTTTCAATTTCTGATTCGGTAAGTTGTTCTTCCAATTCATCTTCAACAGTTCTTTCAGCAATTCTTTTTGCTTCTGC
>CABXPS010000048.1 GCA_902514095.1 uncultured marine group I thaumarchaeote
TCAGGGGGGACAGATATTGATTGGCTTATTGAACATAAAGGAAGTTTCATAATTTTAGAATTCAAAGGATTTCATAATGATAAAATCAACATTGCACAAGGACAAATGATAGCATATGAAAAATTATATGAAAAATTAAATCAAGCAACAAAATGTTATTTGTATATTGTAGGATGTGATGATATTGACTTTTCAAATCCAGATTCATCCATATGGATTTTTGAAATGAGTCAATGGAGAAATAACATAATTCCAAAAAATACTACAGACATTTATGATAAAAAATCAAATAAACAAAACAAATTCATTGTTTATCGTGAATATATGGAAGAAGTGAATGTAGAAAAATTAAGAGATTTGATAGATTCACATTGGAAAGAATTTGAATAATTATGAAGTGAATGAAAATTTAATTGATTTAATTTCAGAACCACTATCTACTATGACTGTATATGTTCCAGAATTTTCCCAACCAGAACCTCCAGCTATAGCTAATGTAGAATACATTCC
Organism: uncultured marine group I thaumarchaeote; assembly: GCA_902514095.1. Classification (GTDB taxonomy): domain Archaea; phylum Thermoproteota; class Nitrososphaeria; order Nitrososphaerales; family Nitrosopumilaceae; genus Nitrosopumilus. Next base: position 511 of record CABXPS010000048.1, read on the forward strand.
ATTATTTTTTATAGAAAGTTGTTCTGCCCATACAAGATTATTTTCTTCATTTTTAATTGATAAATTTACAATTTCAGAATTATTACACGTGCCACTAATTGATATAATATCTTTATAGGAGTATGAAGACAAATCAGTTTGAATTGTTAATTGTAACTGAATCTCAGATTTAGGATCAGATGTGAAAGAATCAGAATTACTAGAAAATGCAATAGCGGCTACAATAATAATTACCAAAGCAATACCACCAAATCCGAAAATTAATTTTGAATTTTTTAAACCAGGGCTACGAGAAACTGGTGATTGTAAGGTTTGATTTTGGACGGAAGATTCAATCTCAGGGTCTATTGAAGAAGGAATCTCACTTTTTCTACCCAAATATTGCTCGGCTAGTTTTTGAACATAATTTCTCTCATAATTACTAATTACTTCGTTATTTTTACACGCTCTAGCAATTTGCTTTAAAATTCGATCATCACCAAAATCACCTTCTAAAAGAGAAGTTACATCATTTAGTAATGAATCAGTCATGTTAATTTTTCCACATATTCATTATTTATGAATAGCTTGTTTAAGATTTCGAATGATTTCTATACAAATAACAAAATAAATCTAAATTTGGAAAATATACTAAATTAATTAGAATATGTTTTTTGGGCCTGTATAATTACAGTTCTAATGTAATCCTTAGCAGTAGAATCAGTTACACCCATTTGTTTTGCTTTGCGATAAATTTCATTTTCCTGAGGATTAAGTAAATAACATTTTAGGAGATAATTTAGTCGATGAGACCTTTTTTCATCACTTTTCATAATTATTCTTTTTTTCTACATTAAAAAGAAAAGAGGATAATAAAATAACCAATAAAAAATTAAGAATTTAAAATGATCTGCTGAGAGGCTACAACTCCTCTCAGGTCGTTATCCTTTTGGAGGACATATTTTTGAAGGGATACTTCTTATTACAAAATTAGTATAAAAAGGGATGAAAAATTATTGTTGCCCATCAATTCCCATCAAGGTTAAAGTTGAGCGGATTTTGGCAATTTTTCTAATCTTCCAAGTAATTGTTTCACGTAATGCTTCAACTAAACTTGATTCAACTTTAGCTAGTATGTCATAAGCACCAAAAGTACCATGTACTTCAACAACACCTTCAATTGATTTAAGTTCTGAAATAACTGCTTCCTCAGAACCAAGTTCACAATTGATAAGAACATATGCTGTAGCCAATTAGAATTGAACTCCCATCATGATGTAACTATACTTGATTAAAATATATAAGAATAATGTAAAATTTTTAAAAATATAATTTAAAAATAATTAAAATTATAAACAAATGTTAAGTTGAAAGTACAATATAATAAATTTTTAAGAGGACAAATATGCATTTGTCATAATTTTTTCCAATTCTTCAATGTTTGTAGCAAGCGTAATTTTAGAACGTATTTTTGAACCACCTTTCATACCTTTGGTAAAACGCATTGCTTGACCCTTAAGATTTGCAAATTTTATTTTATAATTATCAGTTAAATGTAGATAATCAAAAAAAGAATCTAATCGATCTTTAAAAGAATATTCCTGATAACTATTAGTTTTAAGATAGTCATTAATTTGTTCAAATAAAAATGGATTACCCATAGCACCACGACCGATCATAACATAGTCACAATTAGTTTCATCAATCATTTTTTTAGCACCCTCAGGAGTAGTGATATCACCATTTCCAACAATTGGTATTCCTGAAATTTCCTTAAGTTCCTTAATTAAATTCCAATCAGCATTGCCAGAATATCCTTGATTTACAGTACGTGGATGAAATGTAATCATTTCAATACCTTCGTCTTCAGCAATTTCTGCAATTTCTCTAAATAAAAAACGACTTGCATCAGTTACACCTGAACGAATTTTTAAAGTTACAGGTTTTTTTACAGCCCTAACTAGAGTTTGAAATATTTGTTCAGTAAGATTAGTTTGTTGTAATAGTGCACCTCCTGCCATTTGCTGAGTAATATGAGGTGCAGGGCATCCCATGTTATAATCAATTATATCAAAATAAGGTTCAACAATTTTTGCAGCTTTTTCCAATGCAAGTAAATCAGAACCAAATAATTGAATTGAAAGAGGACGTTCTTGATCAGAGAACTCAATAAATTCCTGAATAGTTTTCATATGATCTTTAAGTTGTTTTTCTTTTGCAATAATACTATGAATATTAGTAAATTCAGTAACTACTAACCCTGCACCCATTTTTTTACATTGTAATCGTAGAGCAGGATCACTAACTCCAGCCATTGGAGCTAAAAAGGCTCTACTAGAAAATGTTGGAAGCATAAACTATTTGCAATTTTATAGATATTAATTATTTTAGAATAAGATTAGATTAAAAATAATCAAGGTAGTGAATCTGGGCAACCGTCTAGATCATTATATTTATTCCAAGTTTCAGGTTCAGAAGGGCATGAATCTAGTTCATCAATGTATCCATCATTATCTGAATCAGTTATTGGTACAATAGTAGATTCTGCACCAATTACATCAGGGCAACCGTCATTATCTGCAAATCCATTATAATTTTCAGATTCATCAAGACATTGATCCCATCTATCATCAACACCGTCATTGTCATTGTCTATAGATTGATATTTTGTAGCAGTGAAAGAATAATCATCAGAAATAATATCCGGACAACCGTCTGTATCTTGGAATTGGTTGTAAGTTTCTTGTTGATATTTACAATCATCTAATGAATCAACTATTCCATCAAAATCAGCATCAGATAAAGAACTAACAGGACTTTGATCTGGACAGCCATCAGTGTCAAAATAACCATTATACCTTTCAGCAATATTTGGACATAGATCCATATTATCAGCAATCATGTCATCATCAGTGTCAACAAAAGAAGGAGTACCAGGAATTGAAATTCCAATTACATCAGGGCAACCGTCATTATCTGCAAATCCATTATAATTTTCAGATTCATCAAGACAT
>CABXPS010000049.1 GCA_902514095.1 uncultured marine group I thaumarchaeote
AATCAGTAGAAAGATCACCGTTTTTGTATTCATCAGAATTCAAGATTGTTTTATACAAAGGAATTGATGTTTCGACACCTTGAATGTAAAAATCATTTAATGCAGAAAGCATTCTAGTTCTAGATTCTTCAAATGTTTGACCCCAAGTTACAAGTTTTGCCATTAATGAGTCGTAATATGGAGAAACGGTACATCCAGGATAAAGATAGGTATCACATCTAACACTGGGTCCTGCAGGAATTGTGACATCTGGAACAGGTCCAGTAGAAGGGGCAAAGTCCATGAATGTATCTTCAGCATTTATTCTACATTCAATTGCATAACCATTCATTTTTAGATCATTTTGTTTGAAAGGAATCGGTTCACCATTTGCTATATCTAATTGTAATTTAACTAAATCTAGTCCAGATACAAATTCAGTGATAGGGTGTTCTACTTGTAATCTAGCATTAATTTCAATAAAATAAAACTCACCATTATCGGCTCTTAAGAATTCAGCAGTACCTAAATTAGTATAATCAACTGCATGTGCAGCATTTACAACTAATTCACCTACACGTGCCCTAGTTTCTTCATCAACAATTGGAGAAGGAGTTTGTTCAATTAATTTTTGGTTACGTCTTTGAATAGAACATTCTCTTTCAAATATATGAACAGCATTACCTTGTGTATCTCTAGCAAATTGATATTCTATATGTCGTGTTTTTTCTAAGAACTTTTCAACTAATATTGCAGACTTACCAACTGCTGCAATTGATTCACCAATAACAGATTCATAACCATCACGTAATTCTTTATCATTAGTTACAATTCTAATTCCACGACCCCCTCCACCATAAACAGATTTTAACATTACAGGATAACCAATTTCATTAGCAATTTTTTCTGCATCATCTGCATCCTTTACTAAACCTGGACTACCAGGTACAGTTGGAACTTTAGCTTTTAACATTGCAGCTTTACATTTCATTTTATCACCACAAAGATTCATAGAATCTGCAGAAGGGCCAATAAAAGTAAGTTTATTTTTTTCACACAATCTTGCAAAGTCATCATTTTCAGAAAGGAAACCATAACCTGGATGAACTGAATCTGCACCAGATGATAACATTACATCTAAAATTTTTTCTTGATTAAGATATGATTTTGAAGGAGTTGCTTCACCAATATGATATGCTTCTGTTGCTTGTTTTACATGCATTGAATTTGTATCTTCATCAGAATATACGGCAACTGTTTTAATTCCAAGTGCTTTACAAGTTCGAATTACACGTAAAGCAATTTCTCCTCTGTTAGCGATAAGTACTTTCTCAATCATATTTAATCACAAATTGATATTACCATGTTTTCTAGGTAACTGTTTTTCTCTTTTGTTTGCAAGCATTTCAAGTGCTTTAATCAACATAGGTCTTGTTTCAGCAGGATCAATTACATTATCAACAGTTCCATGAGATGCAGCAACGTAAGGATTTTCAAATTTTTGTGCGAATTCATCTATGAGTTCTTGTTTAAGAGATTCAGGGTCATCAGAAGAAGCAAGTTCTTTTCTATTCATAATTTTTACAGCTGCTTCACCACCTAAAACAGCACATTTGGCAGTTGGCCATGCATAATTTACATCAGTTCTAAGATTTTTACTTCCCATTGCAATGTATGCACCACCATATGCCTTACCAATAACTAAAGTTATTCTTGGTACAGTTGCTTCACAATATGCATAAAGTAATTTACTTCCATGTCTAATGATTCCGTTATGTTCCTGATTAGAACCTGGCATGTAACCAGGTGTATCTACTAAAGTAATTATTGGAATATTAAATGCATCACAAAATCTAATGAAACGTGATGCTTTATTTGATGAATCAATATCTAATGCACCTGCAAGATGCATAGGTTGATTGGCTATAATTCCAACAACATTACCATTTAGTCTTCCATATCCAATTACAATATTTGGTGCAAACAATTCATGAACTTCAAAGAATTCATGATTATCAACAACTGAATTAATAATTTCTTTCATGTCATATGGTTGCAAAGGATTTTCAGGCATTATGTTAATCAAATTATGATCTAATCGATTTGGATCATCATCAGTTGTAAGTTTAGGTGGTTGTTCAGTATTATTTTGAGGTAAAAATGAAATTAATTTTTTAATGTAATCCATACATTCGTATTCATTTTCAGCAACAAAATGTGCAACACCGCTTTTTGAACCATGTGTATTAGCACCGCCAAGTTCTTCAAAAGAAATTTCTTCACCTAATACAGTTTTAACAACATCAGGTCCAGTGACAAACATACTTCCAATTTTTTCAACCATTATAACAAAATCAGTCATTGCAGGAGAATATACTGAACCACCTGCAGAAGGACCAACACTTGCAGTAATTTGTGGAATTACTCCAGAAGCTAATTGATTATGATAAAAGATATCTGCAAATCCATCTAAACTCATAATTCCTTCTTGAATTCTAGCACCGCCAGAATCCATAATTCCAATAATTGGACATCCTATTTTTAATGCATGATCCATTAATTTAGTAATTTTTTTAGCTCCCATCCGACTTAATGTTCCACCTAAAACAGTGAAATCATATGCAAAAACAAAGATTTGTCTTCCAGATACATTCCCATAACCACCAACTACACCATCAGTGAAAAATTTCTTTTTCTGCATGTCATATTCATGATAATGATGAGTTGCCAATGGATCAATTTCAACAAAAGTACCTTCATCAAGTAAAAGATTAATTCTTTCACGAGCAGTTAATTTACCTTTCTCGTGCTGAGCACCAATACGATCTTGACCACCGCCTTGTAATGCAGTATTATTATTTTTAGTATATTCATCAATCTTTTCAGAATGCATAATATGATCTGATTCACGGAGTTTTCATATATTAATCTAGATTCAATTTTAGATTATTGTAAAAATTCATAGATCATGTATACTTTAACAAATTATGAGTTAAGAAGAGAGAATTTCTTTTTAGAAGATTTCTGATATGAACTAAAAGCATCCTTTTCATCACTACATTTCTTACAAATACATAATTGAGATACATTAGGTATATCACAAATATCTTGAAATTCACATTGTGCACATCCAGCTGATGAGCCACATACAAGACATTGTAATTCATTGACCTCAGCACATTTTTCATGTTTGACACC
>CABXPS010000050.1 GCA_902514095.1 uncultured marine group I thaumarchaeote
CGATTTGAATTGCAAAACTTCCAACACCAGAACCACCGCCCATGATAAGTACAGTTTGACCTGGAGTAATTTTAGCTCTGCCGACTAACATGTGCCATGAGGTTAAAATTGTCATTGATGCAGCTGCTGCATCTTCATAAGAAACTCCTTCTGGAATTTTTGAAACATTAACTTCTGGTAGATGACATTCTTCACTATATGCACCCCATAATGGACCAGTTTGAAAGCCCCAAACTTGTCTTTTGATACAATCAAATTCTCTTCCACTTGTACAAGCACTACAAACTCTACATGCTAAATTAGAATGAGAAACAACTCTATCACCAACTTTGAAACCTTGAACATCTTCGCCAACTGCAATAACATCTCCTGCAACATCAGAACCTGAAACATGTGGAACAGGGACTGGAATTGGAACCCCTCTCATTCCCCAAATATCATTATAGTTTAGAGCAGATGCCTTATTTGTAAAAACTACCTCATCTGGTTTTGGTTTTGGTGAATCAATATCTTCAACCTTGAGGATTTTTGCATAATCGTCATCAGGTGCATATTCACGGTAAACAACTGCTTTCATAATTTCGAACCAATTTACCCCTAATTATATTTTATCAGGCTTATACACGATTTATCTTAAAATCACGTTTTGGTTGTTGTGTAGATAAGAGAATTTGCTTTAATTGATCGTCATTAATTTGTCCTGGCATTTTCCCTTGTGTTGCCATTCCAATTAGGTATTGTTCAACAAGATCGGATAATTCAGGTTTAACCATTTTGATATTGTTTAATCTCATTCGGGCTTCAGGAGTAAGGATTTGTTTTAGAATTTGTTCTTTTTGTGCTGCTTGTTCATGGTTAGGATTATGATCTTGTGGTAGATCATTTGGTTCAGGAAAACTCATTTTTATCTAACGGTAAATTTTCAATTCAGGTTTTTCTAAAATTAACTCATTAAGAATTTCTGTTGCAAGTCTATCTAATTTTTGCATTCCATTTTTAGAAACAACTCTACCTTTCTTCTCAATTTTTTCTAAATATCCAAGTTTTTCTAATCCATGAATTGCATTACGAACAATTGCACCACTTGCATCTCTATGATGAGCAGCACCATATCCAGATGGTTTACCACCACCATAGTCTTTCTTTAATTCATTAACACCAATTGGACCATTAAAGTAAATTTTTCTCATTATTGAGGCACATCTAGTATGCCACCATTCACTATTTTGTGGAGGTTTGTCTGCATGTGCTCCGGTTTTGACAAATGGAGTCCAAGAAGGGGCAGGAATATCTTCATTTTTGAGAATATTTGCTAATCTTTCAATTAAAACATCTGCTGGTACATCATAGACTTTTGCCATAAAGTGCAAAAATTGATAATCGTCTTATAAATCATTGAGACCATCAACAAAAATTCTTCTAGATATTTAGGCAGAGATTCATTTTTTGAAAAAAGATCGTATAGTTGTTTTTTTTAGATAGTTATGATATACTATACCCAATGCAAAAAAATTGGCGTCAATATGGGGAAGGAGGGAAAAATAGATGGCGCAATCAAACAGAAAAAGATTCAGAAGATAAAGAATAATTTAATTCACAGTTAATTATTGAATTTTTAAAATTCCTTCTGTGATTAAAAATTGAATTCCTTGAATGAAAGATTCATCATCTATTGCACCAGCTGCCCACCATTCAGCATTATTTTTTATCCATGTTGGAATAATATTCATTTTTTCATCTTTTAAAATTGATTTAGGGTTTATTTGAAAATTAGATGTAGATACAAAAAAATTTTCAAAATTATTAGAGTTTTTACCAGTTAAAATTAATTTAAATTCATATTCTCCATCATTTGGAATAAAAATTGATTCTTGGTAAATTCCATATGGGGTTAAAATACCAATATATTTTTGACCAATTCCAAGATTTGACCATATTTCTTTTCCAGATGAATCTGTAACACCATAAACAAACAACATATCCTTTACAGGTAAATTATTTTCATCAAAGAAAGAAAATGTAAATGGTATTTTTTTTCCAGAATTTAATTTAGAATCCCAAGAAATATTTCCAATAAACTCATTATCAAAAGAAAAATTAATTTCATTTAGACTTATTTTTTCACCAGATAAAATTTCTAATTTTATAACATCATTTTTAAATGATGAAAATAGTTCATTTTTCATTAGCAAAAGTTGCTGATGAGGGATATCAATATTGACAAGATTTTTGTTTGGATTGGAAATATTAAATTCTATAAACTCATTATCAATTTTTATTCCATTAATGGATGCAACTAAATTATATCCTTGTTTGATTAAAGAGAAATCTTTTTCAAATGAAATTATTTGATTAATATTTGAATCATGATTATGTTCATTCCAACTAAAGGGTATTTCATATGAAATTTTTTCTAATTCGTCATCATAAATAAAATTAGAAATTTTATCATTATGAGATTTTACAGATATTGGAAATTCTTGAGCAGAAGCAGTTTTGATTTCAAATATTTGATTTTCAGGAAGATGTAAGAAAGTTTCAAAGAGTAAATCTTGTGTTGTCAAAGTTTTAGGATTTGTTGCACCTACAATAGAAACTTGAATTGAATATTTTCCACTTTTATCAAAAATTGGACCTTGAATTGTAGGTAAGGAATCACCTCTTGCATAATATCCTCCAGCAATAGCATGTTTTTCACCGTTGTATACTGTACATTTCCAAAGTTCTTTTTCTTGACATCCAATTGTAGGCTTAATTGTTAGATTCAATTCACCATCTTCATCATAGAAATATTCATTTGCAACTAGATTACTTTCTTGAAAAATTTGAACACGATATGTAACACTTGGAATATTTACATTTGTTTCAGTATCAAAAAATCTGATTGATAAATTTGTAGTTTTAGCATCACCATAACTAAAATTTTCAGGAAAAAGATT
>CABXPS010000051.1 GCA_902514095.1 uncultured marine group I thaumarchaeote
GCATGTAGAAATGTAGTTTGTACTGGTGCAAAACCCATAGGAATGCTAGACCACCTTCAATTTGGCAATCCCACTGATCCTGAAATTTTCTGGACATTTTTAGAATCTCTAAAAGGATTGACTGATTTTGCTAAAGACTTTGAAATTCCATGTGTTGGCGGTAAAGTAAGTTTGTACAATGAAACTTCTGATGGTCCCATTAAACCAACCCCTGTTATTGGTGTAATTGGATTAATTGATAAAAAACCTCTGAAAATTCAGAAAATTAATTCTGGAGATTCTTTAATTATGATTGGAGATACTAAAGACATCATTGTCTGCACTAATCATTACAAAAGTCATAGAATTGTCAGGGGGAGGGGAAACAATTATTTTTTTTCCAGGCGCTAAAGAAGAAACATCCAAGATATCACCATCGCCAAAATTTATGTGAATATTAGTAATAGTTTCAGAACCAATATTTTGTAAAACGACTCTGCCCATTACAAATAGACTTTGTTTATCAAGTATTGGGTCTACAAATAAAGAATATTTTTCCGTAGATATTGAAAGTTTAGCAATGTCATTTCCAAAAATTATTGCCATAACGCCTATTACAGAAATACCAATAATGAGAATTATTGAATAAGAATTCAAAATATAATACAGAATGTATGAGAAGTGAAAGAATTATTGAATTTCAATACCATTCCAAAATGCAACCATGCCTTTTATTTTTTTAGCTGCGTCATTTGGTTCTGCATAATACCATGCACAATCCTCATTGGTTTTACCGTCAACAGTTACAGAATAATAGTTAGCCTTTCCTTTCCAACCACATACAGTAGTTAATTCAGTTTTTGAAAAATATTCAGATTTGATTGAATCAAATGGAAAGTAATGATTTCCTTCAACAATTTCAGTAGAATTACTTTCAGCAATTACCACATTATTCCACAGAGCTTTCATATCATTTTGTTGATTCAAACCATATTTAATTAAATCTTCAATTAACATTCTTTCTTGAGATTCAGAAATCATTATTTCATCTGAATGCATATCAGATTCACGTGTGTGAACTTTATCCACATCCATTTCAATTCCTATATCCAATGCATCAGCAGTTTCAGAAACAGCGCAAGATAACCCACCACCTCCAAGATCTTTCATTGCATGAATTAATTGATCATTTCGAGCTTCCAAAATTGCTTCAATAATTAATTTTTCAATAAATGGATCTGGAATTTGAACTGCAGAACGATCTTCAGTTTCTAATGAATCAGATGCAAATTGAGAACCACCTATTCCATCTCTACCAGTAGCGCCACCCAACAACACTACCAAGTCTCCTTTTTTGGCATGATTTTTAATTAAATTCTCTTTTTTTCCAAATCCAATTGCTGCAACATCAACCATTGCATAATTTTTGTAGCATTCATCAAATTCAACTTCTCCGCCAATAGTAGGGATTCCTAAACAGTTGCCATAATCTGCAATTCCAGTTACAGCATTTTTGAAAAGCCATTTTGCGTGTTGATCTTTTTCAATATCACCAAAACGTAATCCATCTAAAAGAGCAATTGGACGCGTACCTGCAGACAAAATATCTCTAATTACACCTCCAACACCAGTTGCAGCACCACCATAGGGTTCAACTGCAGAGGGGTGATTATGACTTTCAATATGTGCAGTTACAACATATCCATCACCAACATCTAAAACTCCAGAATCATATCCTTTTTCATTTATTACAAGTGGACCATCCATAGGTAACATTTTGAGATGTTTTTTAGACGATTTGTAAGAGCAATGTTCAGACCATTCGGCTGCAACAATTTGTAATTCAGTAGAAGTAGGATCACGACCAATTTTTGTTTTGAGATCTTCTAGCTCATGAGATTCTAAGCTCAATTTTCAACACCCACTTTTTTTAATAGTGATTCAAAGATTAATGAAGATGGTTTATTATCTTGAGGATTTATTTCAGATTCAACAGCTCTTTCAGGATGAGGCATCATGCCAACAATATTTCCATCTTCATTACAAACACCAGCAATTTGATTTAAAGAACCATTTACAACTTGATCATATTTGAAAACAATTTGATTTTTTCTTTCAAGGCGGTCTAAAGTTTCATCATCTACAAAGTAACGTCCTTCACC
>CABXPS010000052.1 GCA_902514095.1 uncultured marine group I thaumarchaeote
CTTCCAGCATTTGGAATTCTAAGGTTATATCAAATTAGAAAAAATTAGAATAATTTTCTAAATTCTAGTGACATTTTTATGGATCACAAACTCTTATCGGGTTAATGAAGACTAAAGCAATAAGCTCAATCTTTGTACTATTTGCTATCGCAGTAGGTATGGCCTCAATGGCACCAACTGCTTTTGCAGATCATGCCGAAGTTGCAATTGTAACTGTGGATGAATCTGGATTCTCACAAGCCTGTGTAGATGACGGATGCTATGTTCCACTAACTGCAACAGTTGACGTCGGTGGTGTTGTAACCATGACAAATACAGATCCAACAGGAGTTCACACATTTACATCAGGAACTGTTAACGGATTTACACCATCCCCTGATGGTATATTTGATACAAGTGTACTAATGTCAGGAGATTCATTTGAATGGGTTCCAGAAAGTGCAGGTGAAGTACCATACTATTGTATGCTACACACTTGGATGATTGGAACAATCATAGTACAAGAAGCAGCAGCTGAAGAACATGCAGATGATCATGGTGATGATCATGCAGCAGAAGAAGCAGCAGCCGCAGAAGCAGCAGCCGCAGAAGCAGCAGCCGCAGAAGCAGCAGAACATGCAGCTATGGAACATGAAGCTATGGAACATGATGCAGCAGAAGATGTAGAATTAATGGTAATGATTTCTGACTCACAAGTAATGGGTGGAACTCAAATTGAACTTGAATTCAATGTATTACACCTTAACTATGATTTGACTGCAACTCAAAATGGTGAAATAGTTTTTGAAGAAAAAGGACTACACTCTATGGAACTCATTGCAACGCATCAAATTGATGCATTAGGTTCTGATGAAAATCCAATAGATGTTGAAGTTGTATCTTTAGGAATTGGTGCACCAGGTAATGAGGATTCATGGACTGGACCAGTAGGTCAAGTCACAACAGCAAAAGTTGTTCCAGAATTTGGTACAATTGCCATGATGGTATTAGCTGTAGCAATCATCAGCATCGTAGCAGTAACTGCAAAATCTAGAGTCGTTCCAAGATTTTAGGAATTCCTCTTTTTCTATTTTCTTTTTATTAAAGCAATTATCGCTAAGATAATTGCTGCTGCTGCAATGGATAATCCAAAAATTGCAAAGTCATATGCTGCACCACCATTAGAAGTGCTAGTTTCACCGGATTTTAATTTAGATATGTCTTGTTGAAGAGAAGAAATTGCATTTTTCAAAGCAGAAACATCTGCAGAGCCCTCACTGGAAGTAGGAGGAAAATCAAGAACAGATGTACTTTCTACATCTTCAATAGGAATTTGTACATTAACTATAACACCACGAATTTCACCTTGTAAATCTACTAGATAACTACCTGTCTTAGTTGGAATTATTGATGAGAAATAATATCCAGGTTTTGGATCAGAATTAATATCCATATTTTTACTTGCTCCACCATACATCACAGTAGCTTCTACATTTTGAAATGCACTAGTAATTCCTCGATAAGTCCCTTCAGTTTCACCAGATTCTGTAATTTTAAAAACAACATCATTTCTGATTCCTACTACTGGAGGTTCTATTCCCCATCCTGCTTCAATTTTGTATTGTTCAACTTCAACAGTTGTATGTGCAAAAGATGGAGTTAACATTCCAACAGAAATCAATAACGCCATTAAACTAAGAATTACTATCTTCACGACTATCATATGCTAAATAGCCATTATTATCTTTACGTGGATTGGTACAAATTTCGAATAAATTGAAAACTGTTTAAATTATCAATTAAGACTAAATTAGTAAATGAAGAAAATTCTCATAGTTTTACTGATATTATCGCTAACTTCAATTCCATTTGTTTCAGCACATCCATTTACAGATGAAACTATTCCTAATTTATCATCAAATGCCCCCACTGGAGTCTCAGAAGTAATTGTTTATTTTTCAGAACCAGTTGAATTGAATTTCAGCACACTCAAAGTTTTAGATAATAATGGAAATCAAATTGATAACAAGGATACAGATTATTATCAAGATGAAAAATCATTAATTGTCACAACTAGTCCATTAGAAGATGGAGTATACACAGTTACCACTAAAGTTCTATCAAA
>CABXPS010000053.1 GCA_902514095.1 uncultured marine group I thaumarchaeote
ATTAATTGAATTAAATGTTTACGTAAAAAACAAAATATCGTGTTGTTAGGATGTTTTTTCACGAAGAACAATAACAGATCTAAGAATTAATCCAGATATGCCTAAATTACTAATTAGAAATGATGATGCTCTTGAAAGAGAATCCACTCCACGAAATCCTTCATCATAAATCATCTCAACTGAGCCCTTATCAGTTTCAACAAAAGAGGTAATCAACGAATATGCACCCAATGTATCATCAATTTGTTCATTATAGAGCCGTAATTCTACTTTAGATATAACAAATTCATCTTGAATGAAGTTTCCAGAAGATAATAAAATTTCTACAGAATCAGGGTTTCTCTTGACTCGATTAGGATTATGCATATCAATGATATTCATATCATAAATACAGAATTTTTACTAGATAAGTAATGTCTGATTAAAAATAACTAGACATATCAAAGATAGTAATTACACAAGTATTATTTACAGTCAATTAAACTTAGTAAAAAATGGATCCACACAAATTTCATGGCAAAGATATTCCACACATAAAATTAGATCCAAAAATGACTATTGAGGATTTAGTTGAAGTATTTGCTAATTCAGGGTATAATGGAAGACAGTTAGGAGAAGCTGCAAAACCATATGCCAAAATGATTGAAGAAGATGCAACAATTTGTCTTACTGTATCAGGTGCATTGACACCAGTTGGTTTTGGAGGAATTATCAAAACATTGATTGAACGAGGTTTTGTAGATTGGATTGTAACAACAGGAGCAAATGTATATCATGAAGATCATTTTGCATTAGGACTTCCAATAAAACAAGGTAGTTTTGATGTAGATGACATGAAATTATATGAAAATGAAATTGTAAGAATTAGAGATATCTACATAAAATTTGAGGAAACATTAGAAGCAGAGGATCAAAATGTTTGCAAATGATTTTCAAGATAAATCATTTACCACTGCAGAATTTTGCAATTTATTAGGTAAAAGAAGTAAAGCAAATGCAAAACATCCAGAAAAAAGTTTCATAACATCAGCATATGAGTATGATGTTCCAGTATACATTTCTACAATGAAAGATTCATCATTAGCATTAAATTTAGCAGTGCATAGATTAGAAAATAAAAAATTTGATTTAGATTTTGTTAGAGAAATAATAGAGCAAGCTGCCATTGTATATGATTCAAAAAAATCAGCAATTGTAGAACTAGGGGGAGGAGTTCCAAAAAATACAGCTCAACAAACAGGTCCACTATTAGATCAAATTTTAAAAAGAAATGATGGAGGTCAAGATTATATCATACAGATTACAGATGCACGACCAGATACAGGAGGATTATCAGGTGCAACATTACAAGAAGGTAAAAGCTGGGGTAAAATTCATGATGCCCATGAAGGCATGGTTACAGTTTATGCAGATACAACAATTGCATTTCCAATTTTAGCACTATATGTTCTAAGTAATCAACAATCAAGAGAACCAAAAAGACTTTACAAGAAAATAGGAGAACTTTACAATAAACTAAGTAAAGATTATTTCAAAAATCCAAATAATATTAAAAAAGAATAAAAAAATTAAAACTTGTCAAATCTAGCACGTTCAAGAGATCTATCATCTTTAGATTCTTTTTTCCATTCTTTATAATGATCTTTACAAAGAACAGTTTTCTTGCCAGTAGAATTTACACGTAAACCTGCATTTTCAACTTTAGTTGTATTAATTGAACGAGCACCATCCTGATCACATCCTTCAACATTACATTTTGCACCTTTGGAAACAATACCCATATTATTCATTAATCAAGATGTTATTTATATTTGAAATAGATTTAAAATTTTTAGTTTTTATAAAAAATAATTTGAAATCAGTGTTTCCAATGACACCGTATAGATCCTCATCATAGCAGATGTCATCAGAAACAATTAATTTCAAATTTCAGTATATTAAAATCTAAAAAAATACACCATAACAGAATTAAATAGTAGAAGTAAAATCATTTACAAAAACGATGATATTTTTTAGAAATCCCATACCTAAAAATTTAGAAGAAAACAACT